>CALEVL010000328.1 GCA_937924675.1 uncultured Ignavibacteria bacterium
GTGAGGAGTTGAAATTCTCGTAGCCGTACCGAGCAATTTTAGGCAATTAGGCTGCAGCGGGCGACTTTTCTTTGCCAAGCTTTCTTTTGGTCGCTCAAAAGAAAGCGGAAATAATTTCATTCTATGAGAATAGTTCGAGACAATTGCTATCTAAGTAAAACGTTTTGGACGGATGTGGCAAGAAAGTTCAAAATCACTCAAACTTGGTATTGTATATCTGACTCATTTCTGCTATTTTGCTTGTTCACAAAAAAGTGTTGCTATGAAAGCAGGAATAAAGAAAACAAACAGAGTTACGAAATTTGCCACGAGGGGAGAAAACTCCGAGAAGTGGCACATAGTTGATGCCGAAGGACAAATCCTGGGCAGACTTGCCAGCGAAGTGGCAAAAAGAATAAGAGGCAAGTACAATCCAATGTACACACCGAATGCAGATACTGGTGATTGGGTTGTGATAGTTAATGCCGAGAAAGTCAGAATGACCGGCAAAAGAGAATCTCAGAAGGAATATCTGACATATTCAGGCTATCCGGGTGGTCAGAAGAAAAAAACATTCAAAGAGATGATAGACAAGCATCCGGAAAGGGTGATCACATTAGCTGTAAAGAGAATGTTGCCAAAGACCAGACTCGGAAACACACTTATCAAGAAACTGAAAGTATACAGTGGTCCGGAGCATCCGCATTCTGCTCAGGTTCCTGTTGCGCTTGAAATAAAGTAAATCAATAATACAGATACTTAAGCATGAGCACTAACTCAACTTTGAAAGTAGGACGAAGAAAGACAGCCACGGCAAGAGTTCATCTCAAGCAAGGTCCGGGAAAGATCATTATTAACGGCAAAGAGGCAAATGTCTATTTTAAGACAGAGAATCTTTATCAGGAAGTATTGCAACCGCTGAAGGTGACCAATACTCTTGGAAGCTATGATGCGGATGTTAATGTATCGGGCGGGGGATTTACCGGTCAAGCCGGAGCCATTAAACTTGGAATTGCAAGAGCGCTTGTTCATTACAATGAAGATCATAGAAGTCCGCTAAGAAAAGAAGGACTGATGACAAGAGATCCGAGAGCCGTAGAAAGAAAGAAGTGCGGTCAGCCAAAAGCGAGGAAGAAATTCCAGTTCTCTAAGAGATAAAAGAGAGATAAAAATTTTTTTAATCAATCATATCCTTTGATCCGGCCTTACACGTGTTTCGCAATTTGCGGAATGTTTGGCGGGAGAAGAGAAGGATAGAAGAATAACAAAAGTCACACTCTTCTTCGATGATGATCAGTCCTTTAACCGGGCTGAGTAATCAGCAAATCACTTCACATTGCTGTATCTTCAGAAGCATGTCTGGCTTTAAAACAGAACAGGAGAAAAATCAAACCAATGGGTAAAGTACAAGTAGAAGACCTGCTTCTTGCAGGTTCGCACTTCGGACATCTTACAAGAAGATGGGATCCGAAAATGAGGAAATATATCTTCATGGAAAGAAACGGCATTCATATCATTGATCTGAAGAAGACGCTTTCATTGCTTGAAGAAGCTGCTAATGCATTGTCAAAGGTTTCCGCAGAAGGGAAGAAAGTTCTTTTCGTCGGCACCAAGAAGCAGGCAAAGCAGATAATAAAAGATGAAGCTGAAAGATCGAACGCATTCTATGTCTCTGAAAGGTGGCTAGGCGGGATGCTTACAAACTTCAATACAGTTAGAAAGAGCATTAAGAAGCTTACCAATATCCAGAGAATGGAAACAGATGGTACTTTCGACAAGCTTGTTAAGAAAGAAAGACTCATCCTTACAAGAGAAAAGGAAAAGCTTGAGAAAGTTCTGAACGGAATTGTGAATATGACAAGACTTCCGGGTGCTATCTTCGTAGTTGACATCAGGAAAGAGCACATTGCAATTAGCGAAGCGAGAAAACTCAGTATTCCGGTTTATGCAATTGTCGATACGAACTGCGATCCCGATCTGGTTGATTACCCTATTCCTGCAAACGATGATGCTGTTAAATCAATTGAGATAATCACAAGAGCTATTGCGGATTCGGTACTTCAGGGCGTCAATGAAGCAAAGATAAAGCAGGAAGATGAATCCGAAGAAATGAAAGAAAAGCTTGAAAAGTAATTCCTAACATACTTAACAATACTGGAAAATGGAAATAACACTTGACTTAATAAAAGAACTCAGAAATAAGACCGGCGCAGGTATTAATGATTGCAAGAAGGCACTGCAGGAAGTTGAAGGTGATCTTGAAAAGGCAGTTGAATACCTGAGAAAGAAAGGCGCCGCAATGGCAGTTAAGAGAGCAGACAAGGCAGCAAATGAAGGAGCGGTCAAACTTAAGATATCCGACGACAAGAAATCCGGAGCCATCATTGAAGTGAATTGCGAAACAGATTTTGTTTCAAAGGGCGAGGAATTCCAGAAACTTTCTGATGATATTGCAAGTGTTGCTTATGAGCTCAATTCAAATGATGTTGAAAAAATACTTGGTGCAAAAACAGCTGATGGTCTTACTGTTAAAGAAAAGATTGATGAATTCATGGGAAAGGTCGGCGAGAAGATTGAATTGAGAAGAGCTGATTATTTCAATATCCCTGACGGCTTCATTGCAGGTTATATACACTTTGGAAGTAAACTTGGCTCCCTTATCGGATTCAAAGGCACATATTCTGATGAGGCGGAAAAACTCGGAAAAAATATTGCTATGCAGGTTGTAGCTATGAACCCGCTTTCAATCAAGAGGGAAGATATTGATCAGTCAGTTATTGAAAAGGAAAAGGATATATATCTTACACTGGCAAAGAATGAAAACAAGCCGGACAACATTGCACAGACAATTGTTAACAACAAGATTGAAAGATTCTTCCAGGATAATTGCTTGCTTGAGCAGGAGTATATCAATGAATCCTCAAAGAGTGTCAAGAATCTGATCGAAGATCTGAATAAATCAGCCAACGCAGGTATTGAGGTCGTGAAAATGATCAGGTATCAGCTGGGCGGCGAAAAAAAATAATCCATACTTAAAAACTTTGGCACAGGGATACAAGAGAATTCTTTTGAAGCTCAGTGGTGAATCACTGATGGGAAACAAGAGCTTCGGTATTGACTCCGATGTACTTGAGCAAATTTCCGGTGAGGTTCAAAAGGTTGTAGCTCTGGGTGTTGAAGTTGGACTTGTTGTAGGGGGCGGTAACATTTATCGGGGACTCTCGGCAAATAAGCAGGGAATAGACAGAGTTACCGGCGATCAGATGGGTATGCTTGCTACTGTAATCAACTCTCTTGCAATTCAGAATTCACTCGAGAAGAGGGGAATCAAGACGAGAGTGCAATCTGCAATAAAGATGGATGAAATTTCAGAGCCGTTGATTCTTCGCAGAGCGCTCAGACATCTGGAAAAAGGAAGAGTTGTAATATTCTCAGCCGGTACGGGAAGCCCTTATTTTACTACTGATACAGCTGCTGCACTCAGAGCTGTTGAGATAAAGGCAGATGTGATCATCAAAGGAACTCGCGTTGACGGTGTTTATGATTCTGATCCTGAAAAGAACGACCAGGCGAAATTATACAAGAGTGTATCTTATCAGGATGTTCTCGAAAAAGATCTTCGCGTAATGGATCTTACAGCTATAACTTTGTGCCAGGAAAACAATCTGCCTATCAAGGTTTACAACATGAATGAAATTGACAATCTCCTCAGACTTGTCAATGGTGAAGATGTAGGAACACTAATCTCCTAAAAGTAAATTCATACAATCATCATGGTAAAGGATATCCTTAAATCGACGTCCGAAAAAATGGACAAAGCAGTTGATCATGTCAGAGCTGAATTTGCAAAGATCAGAACAGGTAAAGCAACTACCAACTTACTCGACGGTGTAAAGGTCGATTATTTCGGAACACCTACTCCGCTTATTCAGTTGGGAAATATTTCTACTCCTGATTATCACACAATCACTGTTCAGGCATGGGATAAGACTGCAATGCCGCTCATTGAGAAAGCTATTCAATCTGCTAACCTCGGACTCAATCCGTCCAATGACGGAAACATCATTCGAATTCCTATCCCCCCGCTTAACGAAGAAAGACGTAAGGAGATAGTAAAACTCGTTAAGAAGTTTGCCGAAGACGGAAAAGTGGCAATCAGAAATCTTAGAAGAGATTCGATTGAACATCTTAAAAAAACTGAAAAGGAAGAACATATTTCCGAGGATGAAAGAAAGAACGGAGAGAATGAAGTTCAAAAATTAACTGATAAGCACGTAAAGAATATCGATGATCTCCTTGCTATGAAGGAGAAAGAGATAATGGAAGTGTAAGGAGTCTCAATGCGGGATTTCTGGCTTATTATTTATAATGTACTCGGAGTTCCGTTCATGTGGTTGTTTTTTAAAATCTACTCTCTTTTTAATGCAAAAGTAAGAGATGGACTTGACGGAAGAAGAGATCTGTTCAATGAGTTGGACAGATCTCTTTCTGTTTTTAATAACACGAAGACTGCTGTGATTCACTCTTCTTCACTGGGCGAGTACCAGCAATCAATTCCGCTCATGGATCATCTTCTTAAGAAGGGTTACAACGTGCTTCATTCTTTTTTTTCACCTTCGGGATACAATAACTGCAAGATATCACAAAGCAATACCGGCAAGACTTATCTCCCGGTTGATTCTTTTGGCAAAAGCAAAAGATTTCTTGAAACTGTAAATCCGGAAATACTTATTTTCATGAGATACGATCTGTGGTATAATCTGATTTATCATGCAAAGCAAATGAATATCAAACTGGTAGTTGCAAATGCACGATTTGATGAAAAGGATAGAACCTGGACTCTTCCGGTTGTCTCTTCGTTTAAAAAAACTATGTACAGAATGCTTGATGATGTATTTGTGATTGATGATTATGATAAGGATAATTATGCAAGAATACTTGACGGATACGGACCCAAAGTCGTAAAGGCAGGGGATTCAAAGTTTGAAAGAGTATATCAGACGGCTTCTGTGAAAAATGTTGACGGAATTTTTCCGGGAATAGATCTCAAAGCAAAGAAAGTTTTTGTAATGGGAAGCTCATGGAAGGATGACGAAGAAGTTGTTCTGCCTGCAGTAAATAAGGCGGCAAAATATAATCCTGAACTACTTACTCTCCTTGTGCCTCACGAGCCAAAGCTCACTAAGATAGAAGCAATTGAGAAGTCCCTTGAAGAGTTTGAAAATATCAGATCAATAAGGCTTTCAGATATCGAAAATTACTCCGGAGAGAATCTTATCATTGTTGACAGAATCGGGATACTGTCCCGCTTATACTCGCAAGCCTATCTGAGTTATGTGGGAGGAGGATTCAAAACAGGGCTTCATAATATTCTTGAACCTGCTATTTTCAACATGCCGATATTCTTTGCAAACAATGTGAAGAATTCTGATGAAGATGAAATATTGATCGAAAAGAAATGCGGTATTGTTGTTGTAAACACAAAGCAATTCTACAAGAGATTCCGCGAGTTGTTATCAAATAAGGAAATGCGCGATGAGATTGGTCTGAAATGCAAAGATGTGTTTAGTAATTCAGCAGGCATAGCAGAAAGTATTGTAAACAAAATTACTTAACAATTTATGCTCAACCGTAAAGAATTCATTTCCCAATCACTGACAGACAGTTCAAATGTAAAACTGCTTGTTCTCCAGAAGTGCTATGATGATATCATGAAAGCAGCTGATATTCTTGTGAATACGGTAAGAACAGGGAAAAAGATAATGCTTGCGGGAAACGGCGGCAGCGCTGCTGATTCGCAGCACATTGCAACAGAGTTTATGATAAGATTGTCACATGACCTGAACAGGCCTGCCATAGCTGCTATCGCATTGACTACGGATTCATCCAACATAACAGCAGGCGGAAATGATATAGGTTTTGAGAATGTAATTGCAAGAAGCATCGAAGGACTTGGCAATGAAGGCGATGCTTTCATTTGCATTTCTACAAGCGGTAATTCCCCAAACATTATAAGAGCCGTTGAGAAAGCTCATGAGAAATCAATTTCCGTTGTGGGATTTCTGGGAAGCAAGGGCGGCAAACTTGCAGACAAATGTGATGTGCCAATTATTGTCCCGTCAGAAAATACTCAGCGAATTCAGGAGTGCCACATTACAATTGGACACATACTCTGTGAGATCGTTGAACGTGAACTCTATGATAAGTGAGCTATTCTACTTTCATTACAGGAGATGAAAACTTCTTGCCTGTTTCGTCTGTGACATTGAAATAATATTCCATCCCGAAATTATCTTTCAACCCGCTTACTAAAGCAAAGTACTCACCGCAATTATTCTTGTCCGTTGTACCGGCAGGTGTCATCTTTACCGTATTCAGTGTTCGTCCATTGTCAGTCGTGTAATTAAAGCTAATTGATGACATATCCACCGGAGAGTTTGAAGCAAGTTTTGCACTTACTTTTAACTGGCCGTTCTCTGTACTGAAATCTGCGCTGTTGCTCCATACCGGTCCGTGGTATAGAAGTGCATCATAAGCATTTACAATTCCCCATCCCAATACATTATCCGGATTAGTTGACATGCTTGCTGTATTCCTCAATGCATCTCTTACCTGAAGCGGTGTAAGTTTCGGGTGGGCTGAAAGTATAAGCGCACAAATGCCCGCTGTGATCGGAGTTGAAAAAGAAGTGCCTGAAGTGAATTCGTAAGAAGTATCATTGCCGGAGACTTCCTTGACAGTAGCGGCATACACGAACACACCCGGAGCGGAAACATCTGGCTTTGTTCTGCCGTCTTTAGTTGGACCGTTTGATGTAAAGTTAGCCGGACTTCCGTTGTTAGTCACAGCACCTACTGAAATAATTGAGTCTGCATCTGCAGCAGAACCAAGTGAGGGAGTCAGTGTCTGAAAATAATTACCCATTGCCTGGCAAACAACAACACCAAGGTGTGCACACCTCGATGCAGCAAACGTTGTAATTGCAGTTCTGCCGTTGAAGTCATCATACTTATAAGAATTCTGTGAGTAAGGAGAATCATATTCTTTATAAATAAGCGAACTGGTAATGATATCAACTCCCAAAGCTTCCGCCCACTCTGCAGCCTCAAGCCAGAAATCTTCTTCCATAGGAGTCTCAGATGTTACATACTCGGTTTTGGCAAGCAAGAGGTCAGAGCCATAGGCAGGGCCTATAAGTTTTCCTTCTTTGTATCCGCTCATAGTAGAAATAACTGCTGTACCGTGTGCACCCTGTTTTCGTTCATCTTCATAGACCTGATTCTTCTCATAATGGGTTCTATCATCCTCATTTACAAAGTCGTATTCACCAATAACATTCAGGTTTCTCAGAGCTTCATGATTTCGCCAGTCAAATCCGTCATCAAAACTTGCAATCAGAACACCCTTTCCTGTAATTCCAAGCTCATGAATTTTTGGCACGTTGACAACTTCCATTTGCTTCAAAGATTTTCCGTAATCAGTTGTGCCTTCCGGATCTTCTATATTCTCAATTTTAATTTCCTGAATTTGCAGCTTCTGAACTATTCCCGTAGTTTCAACAAATTCTAACGACTTGGTTTTTTCTGCCATGCTTTTGGTCATATATGCGCTTACTCCATTTAGCCATCTGGACTGTGCAATGATCTTAACTCCGAGATCTTCTAATTTACTCACATACTCTTTGCTTACGGGAAGATCCTTGTAGCTCAGCAATTTGTCCTTTGGAAGTACTTTCATTCTTCGTGCAAGTGCTCTTTCTGAGATTATTTCCTTAGCTGCATTATATGCAATACTTCCTACTGACATATCAGCATCGGGTTTGAATACACCTTTATCTTGAAAAAGTATCCAGTATTTGGTATCCGGAGAATCCTGAGTGAATACAGTTCCGGAGGTCAGAAGAAAAATAAAAACGAGAATGGCTTTACTGTTAATCATTTGTTCCTGTGTTATAAGAAAAAAGGAATAAAGAATCTTTATTCCCTTTAATGCATTTTTTAGTGAAATCTGAATATCAGTTGTAATTGGTAATATAATGCGCGATCCTCATAATAAAATTCCCGCCAAGCGCACCATCAACAAGCCGGTGATCGAAAGACAAAGTTAAGAACATAGTCTTTCTCGGAACAATGAAATCACCTTCAGCTGTTTCAATCACAACCGGTCTCTTCTTGATTGAACCAAGTCCCAGTATTGCAACCTGTGGCTGATTGATAATTGGAATGCCGATATCATTTCCGAATACTCCAAAGTTTGTTATCGAGAATGTCCCTCCCTGAATTTCATTAAGCGTGAGTTTTTTTACGCGTGCCCTCTTTGCAAGATCGTTCAGACTTCTGGCTATGCCTATAAGATTCATTCCGTCCGCATTGTGAATTACGGGAACTATGAGTCCACCATTATCCATGGCAACTGCAATTCCGAGATTTATAGAATTCCTCGTAATGGCCTTATATGGAACAACCGAATCATCTATAACCGAATTGATCAGCGGAAAATCCTTGAGTGCCTTTACAACTGCTTCACAGATGAACGGCATGTAAGTAAGTTTAAAACCTTCCTTCTGTTCAAACTCATCTTTCATTGCAAGGCGAACCTTATCTACATTTGTAAAATCACATTCTGCCATTGCCTGCACATGAGGTGATACTCGTTTGGAATGGATCATGTGTTCAGCCATCTTCTGTCTTACATTGTCAAACTCAAGAACTGACAATCCCTGCTCATCGTAATCAATTTTTTGTTTTGGCATCTCCGGCTGCTTTACAGGTGTCGGAGTCTTTGCCGGCTCTGACTTCATCGGAGTTGAAATTATCTCCACCGGCTGTGCCTTTGCAGGCAGAGCGGCTGTTCTGTTATTCAGATAATTGAGAATGTCCTTTTTTGATACTCTTCCTTCAACACCGGTTCCGGGAATTCTCTCAAGTTCGCTGAATCCGATTCCCTCTTTTCTGGCAATGTTCAAAACAAGAGGTGAGTAGAATCTGTCATCTCCTGAAGCTGAAGCAACAGTCTCTGCTGCAAGCGGAACAGTTGGCTTTTCCTCAACCGCAGGTTTTGATTCCGCAACCGGTTCAGGCTTTGCAGCCGGTTCCGAGTCCGGAGTTTTCTCAACTGCAGCTGTCGATTCTCCGTTTGTACTCAGGCGGGCAATCACCTTCCCGACTTCGACTACATCTCCTTCTTTAAACAATAATTCTGAAACAATTCCTGCTTCCGGTGATGGAACTTCAGTATCAACTTTATCGGTAGAGATCTCAAGTATTGTCTCATCTACTTCAACTTTATCCCCGGGTTTCTTATGCCATTTAAGAATTGTGCCTTCCATTATGGATTCACCCATCTTTGGCATTACTATGTCCACGCTCATTTAAAGCTTTTCTCCTGTTTTATTATTTTGAAGCACTAAAATATCAATATGACTGATTGCTTTCAATTCATTATGCTTTGTCAACATCAAATAGCGAACTTATTGACTGATTCTTATTTGTTCTGCTGATCGATTCCGCAAAAATGCTTGCAACTGAAACTACATCTATCCTTGGGGAAGAATGTGTAAGAGGAAGAGTATCGGAAACATACAGCTTTTTTAATGCGCTTTGGTTGATCTTCTTCATAGACTCGCCCGAAAACACTGCATGTGTGCATGCCCCGTATATGTCCTTTGCTCCTTTAGCTTTGAGAGCATTTACTGCCTGAACGAATGTGCCGCCGGTATCAATCAGATCATCAATTATCAATATGTTCTTTCCCTTGGCTTCACCTATTATGTTCATCACTTCTGCAACATTTGGTCTCGGTCTTCTCTTATCAATGACAATCAGTTCCGCATGCAGCCTCTTTGCATAAGCCCGCGCCATCTTTATTCCACCCACATCAGGTGAGGCAACAGCAAGATTCGGGATCTTCGACCTTCTGAACTTCTTCATGAAGACTGCCGAGCCGTAAAGGTGATCAACCGGAATATCAAAGAAGCCCTGAATCTGTGAAGCATGCAGATCCATAGTAATGACTCTGTCAGCTCCGGCTTTTGTTATCAGATTGGCAACCAGCTTAGCCGTAATAGAAACCCTGGGTTGATCTTTCCTGTCCTGCCGCGCATAACCAAAGTAAGGTATCACAGCGGTTACCCTTGCTGCAGATGCCCGCTTTGCCGCATCAATCATTATCAGCAATTCCATCAGATTGTCAGACGGGGGCATGGTTGACTGCACAATGAATACATCCGAACCGCGAATGTTTTCGTTGTATTTTATCCATAGCTCTCCGTCAGAAAAAGTTCTGATCGTGCAGTTGCCAAGTTTGATCCTTAGCTTTCTGGCTATTTCTTCGCCTAAGTAATTGGAGAATCTGCCTGCAAAGATTTTCAGGTCTGACATCGGGAATAATTAAAGTAGCATTTGAGGTAAGGCAAATTATGAAAATAGGATGTATAATTCAATTTATAACTAGTTGAGAGTTATGAGTTGAGAGTTGAGAGCTATGAGTTGAGAGTTGAGAGTTATGAGTTATGAGTTGAGAGCTATGAATTGAGAGTTATGAATTTGGAGTTATGAATTGAAAATCCTCAGAATTCAACTCTTCCCGAAAGGACGCCTTTGGGGAAATTCTCGACTTTCAACTTTCAACTTTCAATTCTCATCTCTCAATTCTCATCTCTATTTTTTCATATATGGCTTTTCTCCGCTCCAGTTTCCAGGCGGATTGTAATTGCAGACCCAAAGCACAGAGCCGTCACTGCATACAACCTTAGCGCATCCTACCTGAGTTGTGTTTTCCCAGATCATTTGCGTATAGTGTCCTACAACGCCACCTGTGCCTTCCTGTGTATTGTGATCGAAATCTTTTTGCTCTGCAGCCCAGGATTCTACTGCATCAACGCCGGAGAGATTTCCGCCCATAGCCCAGTAAAGATTCTCTCCGTATATCTGTTTCCACTCACCATCACTTGGACGATGCTCCAACTGACAACCTCTGTTTGACAATTCATTTGCCCATTGCTGTGCATAAGAGGCGAGTTCGTCAGACCATGTAAGCGGCGTTATTCCCAATTGAGCTCGCCAGTAGTTATGCCTCTCTAGAATTGACTGAGATTCATCCACAGTTTCGGTCTCATTTGTAGCCGGTGATGTTGCAGGGTCGTCCTGAGCCTTTAATGGCGCGACCAGGAAAAGCATTACAATGAAGATCAATAAAGAAGTTTTCATTTTGTTTGTTGTTAAATTATTGAATAACATTTTATATGGACATAGATTACAAGTGTTTCAAATTTCATGCTCCAAATTAATGATTTGGATTTTAAAAAACTTACTAAGTTTCATTACAGAAGAATTATTGATTTTGAAAGGTTCACGTATAAGTGTACTACAGATGATGAGACTAAGTCAATTAATTCCAATCCTATTTATCACTTCTTCAACATCAATTCCATTCTCAAAACTGCATACTTCCTTATCGGCACTGCACTTAGTATCGCAATACTCTTTGCTGATCTCAAGATTTATTGCATTGATTCCCAGTGCTCCCCAGTGCTTTGCGCAGTTCATAGGACGGTAACAATAGAGTCCTATGGTTTTAATGGCAAGCGCTGATGCAATATGCAAGGGACCCGTAGATGCAGCTATGAGTATATCCGAATTTGCAATGATGCAAATCAGATCTCTTAACCTCTTCACTGAACTTCTTGCATCTATAATCCTTATTCCGCCTAATGACTTTGCAGAATCTGTAAAATGATCCGACATCTCTTTAGCGGTCAGGATTATCTCGGTCTTCTCATCATGAAATAATATTTTCTCTACAAGCTTGAGATACTTTGTTTCAGACCAATTGCGGGAAGAGCCTCCTGACCCTGTGTGAACAATGATTCGTCTTCGCTCGGTTTTGCTTCCTGCTTCTCTGAGAAGTCTCTTACCGAGATCCTTTTCTTCTGCAGACAAGAATATTTCCGGAGCAATATTGTCTGATTCAACGCCGATCGCTCTGGCAAGATCCATGCAATAGTCAGCTTCATGTCTGAGCGGAACATACCTATTGCGTGAAACGCTCTTCATGAACGTGATCACTTCATACAATTTTCTTCCCACTCCGATCCTGTTCTTTACTCCGGCCAGAAACATCTGATATGCAGCACGCTCGGTTGGCATCACAAGCAGTCCGTCAGTGAATTTGTATCTTCTCAGTCTTGCCGTTATTTCCGGGAAGGATTCTTTCTTAAGGTCATCGGTTATAATCTCGTTGATGTGCGGGTTATTGATCAATACATCTGCAGAATTTGGATTGGTAAGCGTGGCGATGAATGCATCGGGAAAGGTTCTTCGAAGTTCCCTTATCATCGGAGTTATCATTACAACATCTCCAACTCTGTCTGTCCTTATAATCAGGATTCGTTTCTGCAATGCATTACTGAATGAGTTGTTGCAAAGATAGCAAATTGTTTTTTATCCCCGGACCCGGACTTCTGGTTTCTGAACTCACGATCTTTTGAGAATCCATTTTCTTTTTGAGACTGATCGTTTCTTCTGACGGTATTTTCAAATTGAAAAATCTCATTCACAACAGTGACTCCATCTTTCCTGAAGGGACAGCTCGCTGCATCTTCCCATTTTCAATTTTCAACTTTCCACTCTCAACTTTCCATTTTCAATTCTTAATTCCTAATTCCTAATTCTCCGTCAGCAACGGATTCGGCAATGCATCTCTTGTCTGTATGTAATTTTCCTCTTTGTATCTCATGGCAACAAAGATGAACAGTACAGCAGTTGCAAACATGAGTATTGCAAAGAACCAGAAGTATTCGGCGTTGTCGAGCTTGTATGTTCCGTCAGGATTTACAATGAACTGATTCACTAGCGCAGTCACTCCGTTGCCGAGAGAAACAGAAAGAAACCATAACCCCATCACTATTGACTTCATGCTGTTCGGTGCCTGTGTATATGAAAATTCAAGACCTGTGATGGATACCATTACTTCTCCTGCAGTAAGTATTACATAAGCCCAGAATTGCCAAAGTATGCTCGGCGTTCCGCCTGCCTGAATCAATGCCTCAGCTACGGCAAGTATCGCAAATGAAATCCCGGCGAAGAACATTCCGATGATTATCTTACGCAAAGATGTGAGATGAAAAAACTTGTTGGTCATCGGATACAGAACACTCGTAAACAACGGGATGAAGATCATTATCAGCAGGGGATTGATAGCCTGTATCTGCGATGCAAGAAGTTCAAACTTTGTGAAACCGAGATTCACCCACTTGTCCATCTTCTCTGCCTGAAGAACCCATGATGAACCGGTCTGATCGAATAGTGACCAGAAAACTGCAATGAAGACATACATTATGCTGAGGTTGATCATCGCCTTCTTTCCTTTCTCGCTGAAGATGTCCTTCTTGTATGCCTCCCAGCCGACAGGCGGTATTGCTATGAACACTTTTCTTCCCATCCAGAAAACTATCGTTGCCAGAAGCATCAGAAAACCCGGAACACCAAAAGCCAAATGAGGCCCGTACTTTTCCAGCAGTATTGGAGTAAGAAGTGTTGATACTGCCGCACCGAGATTTATGGAGAAGTAAAAATATCCGAACATCTTTTCTATGAGATGTTTGTTCTTGTCTTCAAACTGATCTCCGACGTGTGCCGATACACATGGCTTTATGCCTCCTGCTCCTATTGCAATAAGCGTGAGGCCAATTGACAGACCAAGACGTGATTCATCTATTGCAAGAGCAACATGACCCAGTACATAAACTATGGAAAGCGCAATGATGGTCTTATACTTTCCCCATAAGACATCCGAGATTATTGCACCGACAATCGGGAAGAAGTAATTTGCCATTGAGAAAACATGATACCACTTTGTGGCTTCATTCTCGTTCATGGTTGACAACTCACCCGATGACATTAGATACTGCGTCATGAACACAACGAGTATTCCCTTCATGCCGTAATAGCTGAAGCGCTCGGCAAGTTCATTGCCGATTATATAAGGAATCCCTTTCGGATATTTGCTGCTTACTTCTGCCGCCATGCTGCTGTATATTGGTTTATGAAAAATTTTTTATTCAATTATAAAATTTCCTGTTGCTTGGATTTCCCCAACGGAACTTCACAAAACAATTTATTCTTTCAATGGCAATTCTATACCGTTCTTTTCTGCAAGCTGCCTTACTTTGTCTATGATTTTGTCTTTCGAAAGCTGAGTCATGCATATGTTTCCAATCTCACATTCGAGCAGATTGCAATAGAGACATTTCAGATCTTCATTAACTATTGAGACATTCTTTTCGCCGTATGGTCCCTGAAGACTGGGATTCGTAGGGCCATAGATTCCAAGTGTCGGCGTACCAACTGAAACGGCAATGTGAAGCGGACCCGAGTCATTGCCAATTACGAGTGAACATTTCTGAATGAGGGCGCCGAGATATTTTATCGGACTGTCAGGAATCACTACGGCATTCCTGTTCTCAATTCCGGCTGCAATGAATTCACAATCTTCCTTCTCTTTCTTTGTTCCCCATATCAGAAGAAAGCTCACGTCATAGATCTTATTCAGCCGGTTGATGAGTTCAATGTAATCATCTGACTTATACCTTTTTGATTCCCAACCTCCGGTCTTTGATATTCCAATGAGTGTGCTGTCTTCCAAACCGGCAGACTTTATGAAGCTGTCGGCAAATTCCTTATGCACAATGTTTGTCGGCAGATACAAGTCAGTTGATACTATGGGAATCTCGAGAGCCCTCAATGCATCGAGATTGAATTCAACATTATGCACTTCGCCACCTCTTCCCTTAGCACTGATGTTGTAAGCATAGTTTCTTCCCCTGAACTGAAATCCGAACCTGTACTTTGCTCCGCTTGCAAATGTTATCAGAGCGGTCCTCGGGTTCCCGAACAGGTCTATGATCAGATCATACTTTTGCTGACGAATGTTTTTGATAAGGCACCATGATTTATCTTCTGAAGGATCATAAGTGAATGCCCTTGTGAGATAAGGATTATCTATGAGTATGTCACGCGAGTGACGAAGAGTGAGAAGATTTATAATTGCATTTGGAAAATATGCTTTGAGATTCGGAAAGACGGGCGTGGTTAAGAGAATATCGCCTATGCCACCGAATTTTATGACAAGTATTCGTTCTATTTTAGAGCGGTCGAGTTTCAAATCTCTTCAAGTATTAGAAAATTATTCTCCTTGGTCACCTTATAATTTTGCTTTCTGTAAATTGCCTTGTCTTCACACACACACAAACTGTAGAAATTACAGATTGAACAAATTGGATTCTTTGCCTTGCAAATATTTCTGCCAAACTTGATAAGGTTAGTATGAAGCTCATACTTCCTTCCTTCGGGCAGTATGTCATTCGCTTGTTCAAAAGTTTTCTCAGGTGAATTTGTCTTTACAATCCCAAGCCTGTTGAGTGTCCTGTGAACATGGGTGTCAACAGGAAAGACATCACGTCCGAGTGCAAACACCAAAACACAAGATGCTGTCTTCAATCCAATTCCATTGAATGAAAGTAATTCATTGTAAATATCTTCGTCACTCATCTTTTCAAAGAAACTCAAATCAAGCTTCCCATACTTCACAATCATTTCTTTGAGCATTTGCTTAATGTCGCGCGACTTTGTATTTGCAAGCCCGCATACTTTTATGCAATCGCGTATTCCGCTCTCACTTGCATCTGCTACATTTTCCCACTTGATATACTTTTCTTTCAGCCGGGTGAATGCTTTGAAAGAAGATTTGTCCGTTGTATTCTGTGAAAGCTTGGTAGCAATAAGAACGTCGAGTATTTTTGAATCTCCGGATTTTCTCAGCTTCGGTTTCCCGAATATCATCTCAAGTTCATCGGCAACTGCAAGCAATCTGAGCCGCAATCTTTCAGATCTTTTCAAGCAGCACTTTGACAATTCTTTCGGCGGAATTGCCGTCCCAGAATTTTGGGATCTTGCCTGATTTGTAAGTTCCTTTTTCTATTTGTCCCAAAAACTTCTTCACTGCCCTTTCATCGAGTCCTGTTATGGTATTAGTCCCAAGTTCAGCAGTCACAGGTCTTTCAGTATTCTCGCGCAGAGTGATGCAAGGAATTTTCAGGTAAGTTGATTCTTCCTGAATTCCTCCCGAATCTGTTAGGATGAATCTTGCCGTAGTTACAAGTCTCATAAAATCAAAATAACCAAGCGGCTCAGTTATGATGATGTTATTTATGTTTGTCAGTTCTTTTGACAGTCCAAACTTCTCGAGCATTTTATGAGTCCTTGGATGTACAGGAAATACTATATCAGAGTGAGGACTGATCAGGTTAATACTCCTTATGATATTAATGACTTTAGATAGATTCTGTTTGCTGTCAACATTTGAAGGGCGATGCAGTGTGATCAGAGCAT
>CALEVL010000329.1 GCA_937924675.1 uncultured Ignavibacteria bacterium
AGTTCAGCTTACTTCTTGGGTTGAATTGAATACATATTCAAACCAAGTTTCTCTGAAAGATATTGAATTACATATTGAGCTTTTACACTGTTTCCGGCCGCATCCAATGGAGGAGAAATTACAGCTATTCCGCATTTGCCAGGAGCTACTGCAATGATACCGCCGCCTACTCCGCTCTTGCCCGGAAGTCCGGTTCTGTAAACCCAAATTCCGGAGTCGTCATAAAGTCCCGCAGTTACCATAACAGGAAGTACGTGCTCAACCGTTTCGGCAGATACAACTGATTTCTTTGTTACAGGATTTACTCCGCCGTTTGCAAGAGTTGCTGCCATCATGCTGAGATCCTTTGCATTGACATTGATAGCGCACTGCTTCGTGTAAATGTCAGTTGACTGAACAGGATCATAATACATTCTCTCGTAAGCGAAAAGCAGATGTGCAATTGCCTGATTTCTTTGATTGGTTGCTGCTTCACTTTCATAAACCGGCTGATTGACTTCAAGCTTTGTTCCTGCAAAGTCATCAAATGCTGACATAATGTTATTCCACTTTTCGTCATAGTTAGCTCCCTTCACCAGACTGGTTGTAGCAATTGCGCCCGGATTAACACACGGGTTCATTTCTTTCCCGCGGTATTGTTCAACTGCTACTATGGAATTAAATACCTGTCCTGTTGCATCAACGCCAACCTTATCCATAATTGCCTGTGGACCAAGGTCATCAATTACCATTGCCATTGTGAAGACTTTGGAGATTGACTGTATTGAAACCTTGTCATTGATATCGCCTTTTTCGAAAACCTGACCGTCGGCAGTCACAAGTGCAATGCCGAATATGTTTGAATTGACTTCAGCAAGCGCAGGGATATAGTCAGCATTTTTTCCTTCGCTTACATTTTTGAACTTTTCGTAAGCTTCGTTGATCGCTGCTTCGATGTTTGCTTTTGTCAGCTCTTGTGCAGTTGTAATATTTGCCGTAAATACTACAACTGAAAATAGTGCAAGAATTATTCGAAGTTGTTTTAAGATAGTTTGATTTTTCATTACAGTTTGATATTAAGTTAGAAAAATTCTTCTACATGTTAAAATTGAACGTCTTGGAGAAGTTGTACTTGAAAGAAAACTGAACCTTCATATCTTTCGATTTGAATCCGTTCAGATTATCTCTCTGAATCCATTGATATTCAACACCTGCCATTACATTACTTATCGGATAGTAAAGCAGGTTAACGGCTGCATATTGTCCCTTCTTGAATGCGGTCGGTGACTGGCCGTCTGTGTTATCAATATCAACCAAAGAATATCCAAGAGAACTGCTGAAATACTTGCTCCAGCTGTGATCAAGGAAAGCAACTATTCCATAGATTGGAAGAGCAACACCCTTTACAGGTCTGTGAACATCGCCGCCTGTGTTGGTTTGAATGCCGATATCAGCAGGAGCATCGTTCATATAGTTCTGAATGCCTTCGCCATAAACTCCCTGTAATCTCAAGACATCATTCTTTGTTACATTTATATTCGAACTCAGATTAACGCCCCATCCGAGCGCGCTGCCGTCAAGTGAAAGTGAATCTTCGTTCAAGTCTCTCCATTTTATACTTCTGAGTATTCCGGCCAATTCAACATATCCAAAATCATCAGCATATCTGTATTCAGCAGAAAAATCTGGGAGATAGAATTGTGATCTGACGCTTTCAACTTCTATCCTGTCGGCATAGATTCCTCCGTCACCGCTTGCACCCGGTCTTTCGAGTGCGAAAGTCAAACGTGTATCACCCTGAATAGGCATATATCTTACCTGAATATTTCTGAAGAATACCATACCTGTCGGTCCCCAGTACTCAAGCGTATTCGGGAATACATCAACATCCATGAACGGGCTCCAGTATTGACCTGCACCAAACTTTCCTATTTCTCCGTATGCATGTCTTAGTCTGAATGTTGTTTGTCCCGCATCAGCTCCTGTACCGAAAAGTTCAAATTCGAATTGTGTCTTAAGTGTGCCGATGGAAGTAGGTGTAGTTGACTTCACACCGAATCTTGTTTGTCTTACGCTGAAGTAAACTTTTCCGTCTGGCTCAAACTCACCTGTCACGGAAGGCAATTTGGTGGGTCTCATCACATCGAACCAATTTGGATCAGCAGTGAAAAACTGATAGCCTGCGTCAGTCATAACATGTCCGTAAACTTCAAATGTAGAATTGGAATTTTGGGCACGAAGATTCAAAACCGGTACACTAAGCAGAAGTAACACTAGTAGTTTTAGTTTCATTGTGGTTTTAGGTTTTAGTTTTTGAATATTCATTTCTTTATTGTCTGCATTGAGTTCATCAATAGAATCAGATATTCAAAACTAATCAAAACCTTTTTCAATGACAATTTCGGCAATAGTAAAACTTACTTAGAACAAGTATATAAAAAGTATGAATTATTGCATAATTTCTAAATTTTCGGAGTTCTAACTTACTTTCCAAATTTACCGCAGAAGAGGATGAAATTTCTTCAAATATTGCGAACATTGTCAGAATCTGAAAGAAGAGATTTTGGCAACTATCTTAAGGCCCCTATCGGAAGAAAGCCCCGGGTTTCTAACAGGATCATTGATGCCTTCTTGAATCACGAGAATTTTGAGGTCTTCATGAATGAAAATTTCAACAAGCGAAGCCAATGGAATTCCTATTCTGAACTTACTAATTCACTCGAAGATTATCTGGCTGCTAAGAAATTGCTCCAGAACATTAACGACAGGAATGAGTTTCTGGCTGAAGAGTTTAGCCACAGAGGTTTAACAGATCTTTCGAAAGCCTATTATGAAAAGGAGGTCAGTAAGTTAAATGTCAGCATACCTGATGAAAGAATTCTTACAAGGTTCCTTCATTTGCAACAGAAGTATAGTGAACTTCTAAACTTCGACGGTGAATTCAAGAAGCTTGAAAGCATTCTGAATTCAAGATATGAAATACATGTAATAAAGTCTGTCTTTGAATCTCTTATGCTGCAAGTGGAATATGAAAATAGAGCAACTCAATCTAAAGACCTTCGGCTTGAGCTGTTCAGGTTTTATAATAACAGCATTGACTTCAAGAGGATAATCCAATTAACCAAGAAGACAGCTCCACGTTTTTATCCGTTGTTGAGCATAGTTCAGAAGATAAGCTATCTTCAAACTCAGCCGTTTAGTTTCTCGCATTTTGAGAAAGTACGTAAACACTTTTATAAGTATATGGATTGTTTCACATTAGAATTCAAGACCTGGATATATTTCTTATTTATCAACTATCTGATACGTTGTAACAACTTGGGATATGGTGAAACAGATAAATACTTGTTTGAACTGATTAGAAAAAAGATCGGGGAAGGAATCACCGATGACCTGCAGCACAAAATCTTCGGGCGAAGTCATTTTAGAGACTATGTGACTGTCGCATTGCGTTTGAATGAGCTAAAGTGGGCAAGTGAATTCATTGATAACTATTCAACACTGCTTCCTCCCGGGCACAGAAAAAACGAGGAAAATGTAACACGTGCGATGCTGAGTCTGAAGAAACAGGATTATAATTCATCAGCAGATTTCATTGCCAATGTCAGAAGAAGCGATTACTTATATAGCACAGACTATTTCAGGATAATTATAATTTCAAAGTTCGAACTGAATGATTACATGGAATGTATGAAGGAGATAAATAAATTCAAAAGGTATTTGTGGACAGGGACTGACGTACCGGAACCGTACATTGAAAAGTATAAGAGGTTTCTTAAGATTGTGTCTTTATTGATTGAATATAAGCAGACAGGAGATGCAAGTAGCTTGGAGGAGTTCAATGCAGAAATTGATAAAGATATGACAATCCCCGGTTCAAATTGGATTTTGGAGAAGGCAAGAGAATTAAAAAAAATGAAATACAGAAGAGCATCAGTAAAATGATCACTTCTTTACTTATGCCGTCAAAGAAATTTACCCAAAAGTATATGGTATAGTTTCCTTCCTGAAAATCACTCTACCGATTTACTCACATCAGATGAATATTTCTAAAGGATTCAAAGCGTACAACTTTGTTCAGCTCTCCTCAAACTATTTCTAATTCCTAATTTTTAATTTCTAATGGAAAAAAAAAGCTCCCTCCAGGCATCGCATATAAAAGGAGGCACATGCAATAGCCCAAAGGGAGTCGAAGCGCGGATGTCCGCTACTCTTATTTCATGCGTCAGGACGAAAGAGCCTGTCCCAGAATTAAACTGCTCTGTCATTCCCGCGTGTTCATTGCGGGAATCCATACCAAGAATTGACAATTCCAATCGATTCCCCCGACAGAAGCACTCAGGGACGAAAGGTTCTCAAACAGACTTGGAACTCCTGAGGTCTTGATAAATCTATGTAACTCCGCGTATCTCTGTGAATCTCCGTGTTACTCTGTGTAAAAATATCTTTGCTGTTATTGTAGTGTCTGGATTCTTATCTCGACACAAGAATACAATTACACAGAGATCCACGGAGGGGCACTGAGATTCACTGAGTGTTTATGGATAATGGATAATTGCGGTGTCTTGACTTTTCTTCTTTCCCGACGCCATAGCATACACAAAACATCAGATTACATTGACTCTGGCTAAAGTACTGCCATGTCATATACATTTAGCTCAATTGTAAAACTTGCTGTCTTTTGCAGATCTCCATACCTCGTGTTTTTTGTACTTCCCTCTGTAAGACCAAACTGCATATTTGCTACTTACAAAATTAGCAACACAGTGGGGGAAAAAGTATGAGCCTCTATACGTTTTCTATGTGAGTATACTTACTTATACACGTTGCTAATTCTTAATCAAGAAGCGAAGGAACTTACTGGCCAATTCATATGAAGGTATTTCTAATGTCAGTCAATGTGAGTAAGTCAAGAACTTGATTTTGCATTTCTGATAAGAAATTCATTGGCTATGTTCCTGTTAAAAAATATGGAAGTTACGGGAAAATCAATACCTGCATCTAAGTTTGATGATGTTAATTTGGAAGGAACAGTGTTCAACAATGTCAACTTGAGAACAAGCACTTTCAGCGACATAAATTTTGAACGAGCAAAGATATTCAACGTTAATATGAAGGATGTAGAATTGTCAGATTGTAATCTTACAGGAATGACAATTGATGGAATTGCGGTAGAGGATCTGTTCAAAGCGTATGAAGATTCGCGCAAGTCAGGTAGTTAAATTTTGCAAGTTTCGTTATCGGAGAGTCTAAAGAAAAATCGTTCAGCCAATCAAATCTGATAGAAGCAAGATTATTTCTTCCTTGCAAAATGAAACGATAAATATTTTTCTTTGCTATAACATTAAATGATTTATCACAAAAAAAATTAATCCTAAAACTATATGAGTCAGGATAAAGCAATAATCAAATGCCCGAACTGCGGCAATGAGATAGATGTGAATGAGATTCTCTATCATCAGCTTGAAGAAGAGATTAAGAAAGATTACGACCAAAGGTCTGTTCAGAAGGAAAAAGACATACAGTCAAGACTGCAGTCGCTGAAGCTGCAACAGGAAAAGTTTGAAAAGGAAAAACAGGAAATGGAATCAATGGTCTCTGATCAGGTCAGCCTGAAGCTTAAGGAAGAACGTGCTAAGATCGAAAAAAACATCCGCAGCAAGTTTGAAAAGGAGAATGAATCACAGCTTGGAGAATTGAAAAAGGAGCTGGAAGAAAAATCTGCACAGGTAAAAGACCTGAACAAGACCAAGGCAGAGATCGAACGGCTCAAGCGAGAGAAGGAAGAACTGTCAGACAAGATCACTTTGGAGAAGGAAGTTGAATTTTCTGATAAGCTGAAAAATGAACGCTCGAAGATCACTAAACAAGTTGAAGACTCTAACGCAATGAAACTCAAAGAACGTGAAAAAGTAATTGATGATCTCAAGAATCAACTTGACGAGGCAAAGCGAAAAGCAGAGCAGGGCTCGATGCAATTGCAGGGAGAAGTACAGGAGCTGGCAATTGAAGAATGGCTGAAGGCAAAGTTTCCGCTTGATACGATCGGAGAGGTGAAGAAGGGTGCAAGGGGAGCGGATTGTCTGCAAATAGTAAACACACAATTGCGACAGAATTGCGGCTCGATCTATTATGAAAGCAAGCGAACGAAAGATTTTCAGCCTTCATGGATAGAGAAATTCAAGACAGATATGAGAAGCAAGGGTGCCGCCTTCGGCGTGCTTGTAACGGATGTCATGCCGAAAGATATGGAAAGGCTTGGACAGAAAGACGGAATTTGGATCTGCACATTCGATGAGTTCAAAGGTCTCTGTTTTGTGATAAGAGAAGCAGTTGTATTGCTGAGTAATGCAGTCGCGACGCAGGAAAACAAAGGCGACAAAGTGAACATGCTATATGACTATTTAACAGGCAATGAATTCAGGCAGCAGATCGAAGCTATTGTTGAAGGATTTACTCAGATGAACCACGACCTTGACAGTGAACGAAGGGCAATGGAAGGTATTTGGAAGAAGAGGGAAAAACAGATACAGAAAGTTTTGCTTAATACTAATCACATGTATCAATCCATCAAAGGCATTGCAGGAAATGCAATCGGTACGATTAAAATGCTTGAGCTTCCGGCAGGAGATGAAGATGATGAATAATTTTGACCGGGAAGAAATTACGTTCTGCTGAAACGCTTGTCGAGTTCGTCAGTCGTGATTCGTATTACGGTCGGTCTTCCGTGAGGGCAAACATAAGGCATTGTACAAGCAAAGAGATCATCTATCAGGTTTGTCATTTCACCCGGCGTAAGTTTATCGCCTGATTTGATCGCGCTTCGGCATGAAAAAGATTTTGCAAGATTGTCACGCTTCTCTAAGTTTAGCTTTAGCTCGTATTCTTTGTATTGCTCAATTAGCTCAAGAAGGATCTTGTTCTCATTCCCCAACCTTACATCCGAGGGAACTCCGGTTATCTCTACAATATCATCGCCGATGAAATTCAAACCGAATCCGAGATTCATGATTTCATCTTTGAGTTCCTTTGCAATATGAAAATCGATCTTAGACAAAGTTGATCTTACAGGTATGAGCAATTGCTGAGAGAAAGATGAATGAGATTCCATCCAAAGCAATGCACGTTCATATAAAATTCTTTCATGTGCGGCATGCTGATCAATGATCATGAAGCCGGTCTCTGTCTGGCACATAATGTATTTCAACTGAAACTGCCATACGTTGAATCCTTCATACTCTGACTTCTTTGTATGCTCAAATACATTTGACTGAACCGGTGTGTATGGCTCTGGTTTTTCTTGTTTCTGCGGCTGATATTGGCCCGCATCAAGAATGGAATGAATGTTGACTCCGGTTCTCTGAGGGAAGTCATGACTGAATCTCTCATGTCTTGTAGCAGGAGTTTCTCTGGATTCACGAGAAGGAGGTGCGAAAGAAAATGACTCGCTGTCACCGCCTAGCGAGAGGGTATTTGAAAATCCCACATTGAATACAAGATCAGCTTTCTTCAAAGACTCCTTAACGGATTTCCGGATTGTTCCGAATGCCATACTCTCATCATCAAACTTTACTTCCATTTTTGACGGATGCACGTTCACATCAACTTTCTTCGGATCGATTTCGATAAAAAGAAAGAAGGAAGGATAATCTCCTTTCTCTATGAGGTCATCATAGCCTGAATATACTGCAAAGTTTAGGTTCTTGTTTGTGAAGTAGCGGTTGTTCAGATATAGAAACTGATCCTGTCGGGTCTTCTTTGTAAAGTTTGGCTTTGAGATATAACCGAACACTCTGATCTTTTCATTCTCATGTTCCACTTCGACAAGCGCTTCCGAAAAACCTTTTCCGAAAATCTCAAGGATCCTTTCTCTGAGTGAACTCTTGCGGAGATCAAAGATCGTGTCATCATTATTGATCAGCTCAAAAGCATTACCTGGATTTGCAAGAGAGAGTCTGATAAATGTATCATAAATGTGCCTGAACTCTGTCTGATTTGATTTCAGGAAATTTCTTCTGCCCGGTGTATTGAAGAAAAGATTCTTCACACTGATCGAAGTTCCAATATCAGATGCAACTTTAGATCTTTCGACTTCTTCTCCACCGTCTATTCGGATCAGAGTTGCAATTTCTTCCTCGATTGTTCGGGTCTTAAGTTCTACCTGTGATACAGATGCAATTGATGCAAGTGCTTCTCCGCGAAACCCAAGAGTTCTGATCGATTCGAGATCTTCATACGTGGCAACTTTGCTTGTTGAGTGACGAAGAAAGCACATTGCTGCATCCTCTTCCGGCATGCCGCTTCCGTTATCTATCACTTGCACAAGAGATTTGCCTGCATCTTTGATAATGACGATTATCTTGTCTGCTCCGGAGTCAATGGAGTTTTCCATCAGCTCCTTCACAACTGATTCCGGCCTGTTTACAACTTCACCGGCCGCTATCTTATTTGATAATGCCTGAGGCAATACCTTTATCTTTCCGCTCATACTTACTTCTCAAACATAGCTTTTACAAAACTTTCACTTTCAAAGACCTGAAGGTCATCTATCTGTTCACCTACTCCAATGAATCTCACGGGAAGATTCATTTCCTTATTTATCTTTAGGACTATTCCTCCTTTTGCTGTGCCATCAAGCTTTGTGAGAATGATTCCTGTCAGTCCGTCAAGCGCCGAAGAAAATTCCTTTGCCTGATTGAGTCCGTTCTGTCCGGTGGTTGCATCCATTACAATGAAAGTCTCATGCGGTGCATCGGGATCAACCTTCTTCATAACTCTTTTTATCTTCTTCAATTCCTCCATCAGGTGCGACTTGTTATGCAGTCTTCCCGCAGTGTCAATTATTACCACATCCGTTCCTTTGGCTGCTGCAGATTTTACTGTATCAAATGCAATTGCGGCAGGGTCAGAATTGCTGTTGCTTTGTATAATGTCAACTCCGGCTCTCTTTGCCCAGATTTCAAGCTGATCATTGGCCGCAGCGCGAAAAGTATCTGCCGAACCAATCAGCACACTCTTTCCTGCTTTGCGGAAATTATGTGCAAGCTTGCCGATTGATGTGGTCTTGCCAACGCCGTTTACTCCTACTACCATTATCACGAAAGGTTTGGCAGGCGGGTTGAAACTGAATTCGGTGAATGAAGAAGTCGTATCCGTAAAAACTTTTTTGATCTCATCATTTATCAATCCGGAAAGTTCTTCCTGCGTTTCATACTTTTCTTTTTTTGTTCTTTCCTTTATGGATGTAATGAGTTGTTCAGATGTATCAAAGCCGATATCCGAGGAAATCAGTATCTCCTCGAGTTCATTAAGAAAATCATCATCAATAGTAGCTCTGGAGTTTATCAGGCGGTTCACTTTGCCAAACAGATTGTCCTTGGTCTTGTTCAGCCCTTCCTTCAGCTTATTGAAGCCGATCTTGTCTAAGAATGCCAATTTATTATTTACTCCGTCGAAATATTATTTAACAAAAAAAGCCAAACTCAATTAAGAGATTGGCTTTTGGAATTTACCGGTAAAATTATCAGAACATGTTAAGGATGTTTCTTGCAATTACCATCTTCTGTACTTCAGAAGTTCCCTCGCCAATTGTCATGAGTTTCACATCTCTGTAAAGTTTTTCGACAGGGAAATCTTTCAAGAAACCGTAACCGCCATGAATCTGAATCGCTTCATTAGTTGCCTTCGTAGCAATCTCACTGGCATAAAACTTAGCCATTGCGGCAGAAAGATTAATCTCTTTTCCCTGATCCTTCATTGTTGCGGCTTTGTAAGTAAGAAGTCTTGCCGCTGAGATCTCTGTTGCCATGTCCGCCAGTTTAAACTGAATCCCCTGAAATTCACTGAGTGATTTACCAAACTGTTTTCTTTCCTGAGAATATTTCAGTGATGCATCAAGTGCGCCTTGAGCAATGCCCAGAGAAAGAGCTGCTATGGCAATTCTTCCGCCGTCGAGAATCTTCATACACTGCTTAAAGCCCTGGCCTTCTTCGCCTATTAGATTCTCTGCAGGTACCTCCAGATTTTCGAATATCAATTCAGCGGTATCAGAAGCTCTCATGCCGAGCTTGTTTTCCTTCTTGCCTGTTTTGAAACCGGGCCAGCCCTTTTCAATTATGAAAGCAGAGATCCCGTTCTTGCCTTTTGCTTTATCGCTGACCGCCGTAATGACTGCAGTTTCACCAACGCTTCCGTGTGTTATAAAAAGTTTGCTTCCGTTTATGACAAAGTTTCCGTTCTTTCTTTCTGCAGTTGTTGCCATGCTTGCCGCATCACTTCCGGAAACATTTTCGGTAAGTCCCCATGCACCAAGCTTCTTGCCGGTTGTGAGATCCGGGAGATATTTCTTCTTCAGAGTTTCATTGGCAAACGAATAGATGTGGTTTGTGCAAAGTCCGTTGTGTGCAGCAATTGTCAATCCAATAGAAGGATCCACTCTGGAGATCTCTTCAACTATGATAGCATATTCAAGCGTGGAAAAGTTTGCTCCGCCGTATTCTTCCGGAAAGATGATCCCGAGAAATCCTACTTCACCCATTTTGCGGGCAATATCCATCGGAAATTCCTGAGATTCATCATACTTCATTATGTGTGGGGCTATCTCATTCTGTGCAAAATCTCTTGCAAGCTTGCGCACCGAAAGTTCCTGTTCTGATAAGTTGAAATCCATTTAATATGTTAAGATTTTATTGAACGCAAATATAGGTATATGACTGCTTTACTGAAATGTATTTTTCTGTATGATTCATATTTTGAAGTTTTATGAAGATGTTTAGCCAATCAAAAGTTAATCCTGTTCAAGATTTTGAACGAATATTTGAAAAATTGATATGAGAGATCGCCGTTTTGAAGGTGTCATAAGGATTCAGACAGGAAAATCAAGCTCATAGCAGGAATGATATGCTTATGCAGTTAAGGAGATGTTTGAGGCAGTTCAGCTTTCTTAATTTCAGTCAGGATTCCTTTGTTATCAATAACGGATAATCTTCCATCATGATACCATAAGGCATTCATGAATCCCTTTGCTGAATTTGCAGAATGATCAAGATCGATTGCAATAATATTTTCATCGTAAAGATAAGAGATATTGTCGAAGATCGTATGCCCTATAATGACTTTCTCAGCCTCAAATGCAGTCAGGATGTTTCTTAAAGTGTCGGGAGAGAGTTCCGACTCAGCCATGCCTCTATACCACAGCGGCCCGTGCTTTCTTAATACGAGAGAATCTAAGTATGAAGAACCTGCATCATAGGGTTTGTCAATAATATTTCTCAGATGATCATTGATCTCGCTTATGTTCATATTTGCCCCATGAAGCTGCGGACTTATGCCGCCGTGTACGAATAAATAATCGCCAATTTTTTCAATACAATTCTTGCTTCTAAGCCATCTGCCGAGTTCAGAGTCAGCTGAGTACCACAATTTGTAGTCAAGTCCGAGTGAATCTGCATTTGCGAAATATTTTTTTCTCACATACCTGTGATCACCCCGCAGATTCATAACTTCATGATTACCGAGGATGAAATGCACTTTGCCGCCTGCAATCTCTGCTTCTGTCTCAAGCTTGTAAATAAGCCACAAACATTCGGTCACGTTTAGTCCGCGATCGAAAAAATCACCGTTCAGAACCAAATGCCCGCTTCCAAATATCCATTTGAAGCCTGAATCAATTACGCCTGCTCCTTTTAGAATTGATTCAAACCCTTCAAAGTTACCTTCTATATCAGATATGATCAGCATCTTAGATGGCAGGGGATAATTGTCCGGCTCATTTACTATCCGTGATTTGAGGGTGAAGCTAAAAGACTTTCCGGTTTGACTAATGCAACATGTGAATGAATCTGCATTTGAAACAGATCTCTTAGACAGAATATAGATTTCCCCGTCAGGCAATATTGAGTAACTGCTTATACCCGGCTCTTCGTGGAGAATTATCGGACCGTCAGCATCAAATGTTGA
>CALEVL010000330.1 GCA_937924675.1 uncultured Ignavibacteria bacterium
ATATCATTATAGATTGGAATCCAAGGAAGGCAGAATAACCAAATCCTTTGTCGTGCTGAAGTAACAATAGGTTCAATTTGTTTTAATGGCATTTGTTAAGCGCTATTAAATACTGGTGGTTAAGAATAGCATGCTAAAGTATTTTGTCGAACATTCTGTAAGTTTTGTATATTCTTCCACCAAGTTTTTCAACAGTCTGTCTCATGGCAAAATTGTCTTCAAGCACCCATGATATTTCTGCTCCAACATAGCTCTTTCTGTCACCTGCTCTTATGACATCTCTATAGAATCCTGCATCAATACCCATTTTCTGATATTCCTTTTTTACACCCATTATTATGACTCGTAAGCGATTGATCTTCTTTCGATTCGCAAGAAACTTAAAGATGCCGAACGGAAACAATTTACCATTAAGACCTTTGATTGCGATATTGAGATCAGGTACTGCAAGCGAAAATCCTATTGGCTTTCCGTTATGCTCCGCAAATTGGACAAAGTCCGGGTCAACAGCCATTTTAAGATGACCGGCAATGTAGTTGAATTCTTCTTCAGTCATTGGTACAAATCCCCAATTCCTTGACCAGGCATCATTGTAAATTTCTCTTACTTTCTGGACTTCATTCCTGAAATCCTTCATGTTAACATTTCTGTAAGTGATGTTTTCTCTTTTAGCAATAATGTCGCTGACTCTCTCAAGCTTCTGCATCATTTTTTCATCTTTGATAACGTATCTGTCAATATCAAACGCGTACAAGTCCATTGCTTTTGAGAATCCGTATGACGTTACAAGTGCCTCATAATAAGCAGGATTATAAGGCATCAGCATAACAGGCGGCACCTCAAAGTTATCAACAAGTAGTCCGCATTCATCATTTGTAGATGGGTTTACAGGACCTCTTAACACATTCATCCCTTCACTCCTTACAAATTCCGCTGCCTTGTCGAACAACAATTCAGCCACTTTCTTATCATCAATGCATTCGAAGAATCCAAAGAATCCCGTTTTTTCTTCATGAAATGTGTTGTGATTGTCATTTATGATACCGGCAACTCTTCCAACAACTTTTCCATCAGAAAGTGCAAGCCACTGTTTAAGGCGTGAATGTTTGTAAAAGGGATTCTTCTTAGTATCGAGATTATTCTTGACATCAAATCTCAACGGCTCTACCCAATACTCATTCCCGGAATGAAGTTCATACGGAAACTCAATGAATCTCTTCTTGTCAGAAGCAGAAGTTGCTTCGATTATTTTTAGCTCAGGCAATTTTCTTGTATTTAATTATTCAACGTCGAGTTTTGGTCGCCGTTTAAATGTATCGAAAGTTGCATTCAGTAGATATTCAAAGCGCTTCCAGTATCTCATTGGTATGTCCGTCCACTTTGACTTTCCGGAAGACAGACTTGATCGTGCCCTTTTCATCTATAACAAATGTAGTTCTTTCAATACCCATGTATTTCTTTCCATACATGCTTTTCTCTTTCCACACTCCGTAATCAGAGAGCATTTCAGTACTCTCATCAGACAATAATGTGAATGGCAGCTCATACTTCTTCTTGAACTTCTGATGAGATGCTATACTGTCTTTGCTGACACCAATTATCACTGTGTTACTTTTGTTAAATACTTTTATGTTATCCCGAAAACTGCAAGCCTCTTTAGTGCAGCCTGAAGTATCATCCTTTGGATAAAAGTACAATACAACTTTCTTTCCCTTGAGATCTTTTAATGATACTTTTTCCCCTGTATCGCTCAACAGAGAGAACGCAGGAGCCTTATCCCCTGCTTTTAATTCGTTTGACATCTTAATTATTTTAATATTGATTTTACCATCCAACCTTTTTGAAGTTTCTTCTGATTACCATTGCTGCCAAGAACCCGACAAGAATCAATACAATAGCCACCATAGTGTTGCCAAAAATAAGCTTGCCAATTCCAAACAAGAACGAATAGACCAAAACGATCCCTGCAATCCAGTTAATAAATAAAAGACCGTATCCTGAATCAGGAGTTATGTCCGGCATCATATCAGAAATCTTTTTCCAGCCGGGACCACCCGGATGCACTTTGTTGTAGAACGATCGTAGTTTTGCATCCTCTGTCGGCTTTGTGATAAATGCCGTTAAGATCCACGCCGCAGTAGTGATTGGAACAATAATGTATAGTGTCTGAGGAAACTTTACATTGAAATCACCGAAGAACAAGACTCCGTAAACTATGAAAGGTGTTACGGTTGCAACAATTTCACTAAGTGCATTTACTCTCCACCAAAACCATCGCAGAATAAGTACAAGTCCGAGTCCTGCTCCGCATTCAATTACAAAACTCCAGACTCCGGAAATAGTAGTCATTTGCGTGGTGACTAACACTGATAATATCATAAAAACAAAAGTTGCAAGTCTTGATACCAGCACATAATGTTTCTCTGATTCATTTTTCCTGAAGAATCTTCTGTACAGATCATTAATGAAATAAGATGTGCCCCAATTAAGATGTGTAGCAATAGTTGACATGTATGCGGCAAAGAATGCAGCAAGAAGAAGTCCCTTCAATCCTGCCGGTAAGAAATCATTCATTGATTTTACAAATCCGAGACCTTTATCTGCATGAGTCAAATCAGGATAAAGAACAATTGAACAAAGCCCGATAATTATCCAGGGCCATGGCCTAATGCAATAATGTGCAATCTGAAAGAACAATGTCGCAAAGAGTGAATTCTTCTCATCTTTAGCGCTCATCATTCTTTGCGCAACATAACCTCCGCCGCCGGGTTCTGCACCCGGATACCATGAAGCCCACCATTGCATACCTACAAAAGCAAGAAATGATGAGACGGTCATCGCAAGAATTCCTCCGACACCTGTTTCTGATTCTGCACCAACTTCCGGAGTGAATCGAAGTGCCCAATCAGGAAGCTTTGATTCAAGTCCGCTTAATCCACCAATCTGAGGTGAATTAACCACAACTATGGCAAGTATGATGCAACCCCCCATCGCCAGAAGAAACTGGAAGGCATCTGTCACTGCAACACCCCAAAGACCGGATATCGCAGAGTAAACAGCGGTGATTAGCATACAGCCACCAACAAACAGAATCGCATTTGAAGAGTTTACATATTCAGGAAACATTCCAATGAGAATCTTGATCATTGCCAGATTTACCCATCCCATAATAATTGTGTTCATAAACACTCCGAGGTAAACGGCCTTGAATCCTCTTAATACTGCAGCTTGCTTTCCGGAGTATCTGAATTCCACAAACTCTACATCTGTAAGTATTTCAGCTCTTCGCCACAATCTCGAAAAGAAAAAGACCGTCAGCATTCCTCCAATCAGCATATTCCACCAAAGCCAGTTGCCGGCAATACCATTCTGTCCGACAAGTTCAGTGACTGCCAGAGGCGTATCGGCTGCAAATGTTGTTGCAACCATTGAAAGACCTGCGAGCCACCAGGTCATCTTTCTTCCGGAGAGGAAAAAATTCTCCGTTGAACCACCCGCTCTCTTGGAATAATAAAGACCAATCAGAAGTGAAAAGAGAAAGTATAATAGAATTATTACCCAGTCAATTAGCTGCATAATGTTTTAAGATTGTTGCAATTTAGAGTTTTCGCTTAAAACATTAAACATATACTTTAATGAAAAGAACTGTGCCGTGCCGCTGCTGTCCAAAACGTTTTTGGGTTTCGAAAATTCATTCGAAATCAAGCTGGAAA
>CALEVL010000331.1 GCA_937924675.1 uncultured Ignavibacteria bacterium
GTTTGATGTAATTATTCCTGCCGGATTTGTTGAGATAGAAGATATTGGAATGTTGCTGTCAAACGGTCCGATCAGATTCCATCCCGGACTTACAAGCATATTCTCAGGCGACCATGGATAGCCCGTGAAGTTGAAGTTCGAGTTGCTGTTAAATTTCATCCAGTATCCGGTTCCGTTGCTAAGCATAGCAATGCTCACATATCCTCCGCTGTAAGTGTATGCCTGGGAAGCTACACCGGGAAAGAGAGTTGAGTAGAGCATGTCAGAAGTTCTCACGGGAACTGAGACAATGTTCCAACCCGAAGTAACCGATGATGCAAGAGTAATATTGTTATACTCGATCTTGAGAGAAGTTATTCCTGAATTAGTAAGCGTATAACTGCTTTGATTTCTCATGTTCACATTCACGAGAGTTCCTGTGATTTCATCCTTGAGGAAGAATCCACCGGTTGCAGGGAATGATGCAATGTTCCAGTTGAATGTAATTGGATATCCCGAAACCGAAGGCTGAAATGTTAAGCGCCAGATGGTGCTTCCGACGGTGTCTCTCCGCATATCCGTTTTTACAGCATCGTTAGTCGGCAAGATGAATCTGCAATCAAACACTCCAATCGGCGGCGGAGGCGGAACAGGAACTTCGCCGAGACATGTGTCAATGCCGTTTGTACCTGATGGCGACATGCCGAACTTGATGCTGTCATTTGCACTGCCTGCGTCATGGACTCTAATGACTTGCTTCCAGGTTGATATACAGCCAGGAAGTACAGTGATGTAGTTTGTTTTTGTAATCGAGTTTGATAGACCTGACCTGTTTGCAGTTAGTGTTACTGAATAAGTACCTGACAAATTGAATCTGATATTCTGAGGATTCTGAATTATCGAAGTAGATGGGGTACCTCCATCGAATGTCCAATTCCAACTAGTGGGAGCACCTAATGTCGAATCAAGAAAATTTACTGACTCACCTTGAGAAATGACTCTTCTGTCAGAATAAAAATTTGCATTGAGAGTAGGACCTACATTCTCAGTTATGGCTGTCTTCGTAGCCTGTTGGACATAACTTGCTGTGGAAATACTTGAACTCTGCAAATAAACAAAGGCATTGAAAAAAGTATTATGAACATCCAAGACTTGTGGAGAAGACGGAAGAACAAAACTGACATTTCTTGTAATTGCAACTCCTGTCAACCAGTTTCCATTGATTAATTGCTCACCAGAATCTCCATTGATCATACTCTTTACAACATTGTTGTGGATGTAGTCGGAGGCACCTGCGCATGATGAGTTTCCTGTTTGAGAGTATACTAAATTATTTTCCGTTAAAACGTAGTTAACATAGTAAGAGCCAACTAGATTAGTATTTGCAGTCATTCTTAATGTAGCTGTAAACAACCTTGTCGACGGATCATAAATCTTGTTAGATATCTCAATCGTTACACCGGGTTGATTAGTTGACTGAGTAACTACTTCATTGCTCCAGGAACTTCTAGAGATAATCCCCGTCCTCCTCCCAATACAGCCAGTAGGATATGCATTAAAACCAAATATTCCGCGGATGCCATTCGAATAGTTCTGCCATGGGTCAGAGCCCGCACCATGATAAGCTAATACTACTGTATTTGGATAGTTAACAAGTATGTCATTTATGATACTGTGTCCACACGGGCACCATTGACACCATGTACCTGTGCAATACTCTATCAATACATTATTTGTAATTTGTGCCTGAGGTGTCTCCGTCCACAGAACATTGACACTTGCTGAGAAAGCAAGAATAAGAATTAAATACTTCATGTCAATTTACTCAATTTCAAAGTTTATGATTTTGTTGTTCGTCTTTACTACTTTTACTTCACAATTAACATCTTCTTCAAATCCTCAAAATTCCCTACGTTAAGTCTATAGAAATACACTCCCGAAGCCAAAGCACTTGCATTGAACTTTACTTCATAAGCTCCGGCGGGTTGGAAGTTATTCACAAGCAAATTCACTTCTCTTCCAAGCACGTCATAAACTGCAAGCTTCACTATCCCGTCATTTGGTATCTGATATTTGATCACTGTTGTCGGATTGAACGGATTCGGATAGTTCTGAGAAAGTTCATAGGTCAGCGGCAACATGCCTGAAGATTCAAGAACAAGAGCACTCAGATTTGCCGGTATGACAATCTCAGCTCCTTCCGTGAGTTCTTTGTTGAGTATCGAACCGTCAATGCCATCCCTTACTCTGAACTTCAATCCTTTTGTATTGTGAACGGTCAATCTTGTTTCGGATATTGAAGAATTGATCTTCAGAGGTTGGTTCTTTCCAAGTAACTCAACATAATTGTCCGTTCCAAATCTCACATCAAAAATCCCTTGCGGCGGAACGGGAGGGAGGCTGTAGTCTGAAGTAAGTTCATTTGAATTTCCTAAGTAAAGGCTTGCATTGCCTTCTTCTCCACTGTTGAAATCAAGTCGCACAAAGTTTTCCAATGGATTGCTTGCAACCTCATTCGGTATATTGTCAACAGAACCTTTGTAGAGATAGCCCGCTGCGCTGCTTCTTACCCAGAAACCTTTTCCGACTTTCAATGTATCAGCATTGACATATCCTGCATTGTATCCGAAATAAGTTGAGTTTACAATTCCCGAAGGATTGGAAATAATTGAACTCACAGGAATATCTTTAGTAAATGGTCCGATGAGATTCCATCCGGGACTGACGATCATATTCTCCGGAGTCCACTCATAACCTGTGAATGCAATGTTCGATGCATTGTTAAATTTCATCCAATATCCGGCTCCGTTACTCAGCATAGAGATGCTTGCGTAGCCGTTGCTGTATGTGTATGCCTGCGATGCAACTCCCGGAAACAAAGTTGTATAAAGCATGTCCTGAGTTCTCAAAGGAACCGAAACAATATTCCATCCCGAATATACAGATGTGTACAATGTCTGATTATACATATAGTCGATCTTCAGAGAAGTTAATCCCGTCAGTGACAGAGTATAGCTGCTCTGATTTCGCATGTTCACATTCACCAAAGTTCCTGTGATCTCATCCTTCAGAAAGAATGTTCCTGTTGCAGGTAATGTTGACGGATTCCAGTTGAATGTAAGCGGATAGCCAGCCGTTGACGGCTGAAATGTCATCCTCCAGCTCGTATTGAGCGAAGTGTCCTTTCTTATGTCCGTCTTCACAGCATCATTGCTCGGCAATATGAATCTGCAATCAAATACACCTGTCGGCGGAGGAGGCGGAACAAATTCTTCACCAAGGCAAGTGTCTAATCCTGCAGTGCCAAACGGTGACATGCCAAACTTAAGACTGTCAACGCCTGTCCCAGCATCACTTATCCTGATGTTTTGTTTCCATGAGGCTGCACATCCTGAAAGAACTGTTATGAATCCGTATCTTGTAGTTAGATTTGAATACTGTGAACTTGATGAAGTCAATGAAACATTGTAAACTCCCGGTGTATTATATCTTATTACCGGATTTCTTTGGGTTGATGTTTGGGGCGTTCCGCCGGGAAATGACCATGCCCATGATACAGGCGGAGATGATCCAAAAGTCTGGTCTGTAAAGTTGACAGTTTGACCTTGTTGAACGGTTGTCGGGCTCGCAGAAAAATACGCTGCAATCATTGCACCCATCGGGTCGTTTGGAATTGAGATAGTGTGCGTTGATGGAGTTGAGATATCCACGTTAGTTGTTCCAACATAGGCAAAGATCTTTGTGAATGGATTTGGTAATGCATTTCTCCATGCAAGTTGTAAGAGAGCCGGAGCAAAAAATCGATCACCGCCTGTTGCTTTGATATTAATTCTCGCAATAGTTACAGGAGTGTTTGCCGGCATTTGAAATCCGTTTCCGGCACCAGGGAATGTGTTAACTGCCAACCTAAGCTGCCCTGGGGTTGTAGCAGTATAAACTGTTGGACTCCTTGGCTGCATATTAGTAGGAAGATCTGAACCCGCAATGCTCATCTGCCAAGTTGTTCCAGCCTTTATGCAAGCTTGATTGAAGTCAAAGTAATAGTTACCGCCGGCATACTCGAAATTTGGAGCAACGCCCGAATTAGTCCAGGTCATGTCAATGTCGAACTCAAGTGAGTCGCAGCAATATTCAGGGATGCTTGTAATGTACAGGTCATTTACATCAAGTGTATAAGTCGGATTCTGAGAATGCCCAACGCCGGCAAAAACAATCATCGTTGCTATAGCTGCTAGTGAAATGTAAAAATATTTCATAGTGCATTCAAATTTAAGTTTAACAACTTAATTCGTTTGATACTTCATCACGCAATCTGAGAATTGACTCTGAATGCGTGATGAATTCTAACACTTACTTAATGACTACCATCTTCCTCATCTCTTCAAAACTACCGGCTCTCATGCGATAAAAATAGATACCTGACGAAAGATCACTTGAATCCAATCTTACTTCATAAGCACCTGCTGGTCGGAAATCGTTTACCAGCGTTTTGATTTCTTTTCCCAGCACATCATACACAGCAATCTTCACCTTGCCCTCTTCCGGAATCTGATACTTGATTGTCGTTACCGGATTAAAAGGATTCGGATAGTTCTGACCAAGCTCGTATGTTAGGGGAATTGCCGCTGATGTCTCCAGAATTAGATTGTTCAGATTAGCTGGAATGATTATCTCTGTTCCCTCGGTCAGCTCTTTGTCGAGTATAGAACCATCAATTCCATCCTTAATCCTGAACTTCATTCCGCCGGTGTTGTAAACTCTAAGTTTGGTTTCAGCGGTTGCAGAACTGATCTTAAGAACATGATTTCCACCGAGTTCCTCAACGAGTTTATCTGTCCCGAATCTCACATCATAAATCCCTGACGGTGGAACAGGCGGCATTGAGTAATCGGTAGTAATCTGTGCCGCGTTACCAAGGTATAGACTTGCATTTACATCATCGCCTGAACTGAATACAAGTTTTGCGAAATTATCCAATGGATTGGCCGCAAGTTCCTTCGGAGTATTGTCTGCACCACCTTTATATAGATATCCTGCCATCGTTGTCCTTATCCAATATCCTCTTCCGATCTTTAATGTGTCAGGATTGTAATATCCTCCGGTATATCCGAAATAGTTAGAGCTTACAATGCCGGCAGGATTAGAAAGAATCGAGCCAATTGGAATATTCTCATCAAACGGTCCGATCAGATTCCATCCCGGACTTACAATCATATTCTCCGGCGACCATGGATAACCCGTGAAGTTGAAATTGGAATTGCTGTTGAATTTCATCCAATACCCGGTTCCGTTGCTGAGCATAGCAATGCTGACGTAACCGTTGCTGTAAGTATATGCTTGAGAAGCAACTCCGGGAAAGAGTGTTGAGTAGAGCATGTCAGAAGTTCTCACAGGAACTGAGACAATGTTCCAACCCGAAGTAACCGATGATGCAAGAGTTATATTGTTATACTCGATCTTAAGTGAAGTTATTCCTGAATTTGTAAGAGTATAGCTGCTTTGATTCCTCATGTTCACATTCACGAGAGTTCCGGTGATCTCATCTTTCAAAAAGAATCCTCCAGTAGCCGGGAAAGACGCTATGTTCCAGTTGAATGTGATTGGATAGCCGGATATTGACGGCTGGAATGTCATTCGCCAGATAGTACTCCCGACTGTATCTCTCCGGAAATCATTCTTGACTGCCTCGTTCGATGCAAGAATGAATCTGCAATCGAATACCCCGGTAGGCGGAGGCGGTGGAACAGGTACTTCGCCGAGACAAGTATCTAAACCGTTTGTTCCGGATGGTGACATGCCTAACTTTAAACTGTCATTCGCA
>CALEVL010000332.1 GCA_937924675.1 uncultured Ignavibacteria bacterium
TCGGAATGATTTTCAGCTATTGTGCATTTAGTTAATTGAATTGAAATCTTATCTTGATCGGTATTAAAACTTACAATGACTTTTCTTAATCCTCTTATACTTGGCGGGCTGTTTGCAATATCAATTCCAATTCTCATTCATCTTCTTAACTTAAGCAAAGTAAGAAAGGTTGAATTCAGCACACTCAGATTCCTGAAAGAACTTCAGAAATCAAAGATGCGAAGGATTAAGCTTAGACAGTTGTTGCTTCTTGCCCTAAGGATATTGACCATAATCTTTCTCGTGTTTGCATTTGCTGACCCTGTTCTTAGAAGTTCTTCCGGAAATTATGCGGGAAAGTCATCAACGATTATAATTCTTGACAACTCATACAGCATGAGTGCACAAGACAATCGCATTTTTGAGAATGCAAAGTCTGCGGCCAGAGAACTGTTGACTGTTATTGATCCTGACGGTGAGGTCTATTTTATTTTGTCTTCAGATCTTGGAAATGAGGCCGTTCAGTTAGTTTCGAGAAATTCGAAGAATATCATTTCACTCATTGATAGCTCAGAAATTTCACTTAAGCCTCTCTCAATCAATGAAGCGTTGGTAAATGCAACTCTTCTTTTCTCGAATTCTGCTTACAGCGTTAATGATCTTTTTATTATTTCTGATCAGCAGCTCAGCAATTTTTCCGGCGGCGGATTTAGGGAGAGTGTTGAGAATGAGGGTATGAGCATTTATCTTGTGAGTGCCGGTCAAAACAATCTATACAATATTTCTTTAGACAGTGCAGATGTGGAATCTGGATTTGTTGAATCAGGCATGGAAAATAAGGTCGGAGCATTTATAAACAACAGATCTCCATACTCTCAAAAAAGCAGAAACATCCGGCTGAACATTAACGGGAAATATTTTGGTGAGAGTTTTGCGGATGTGGGTTCATTTGAGAAGCAAATTGTTGAACAATCTTTTCTTGTAGCAAATGCAGGAAATTACAGTCTTGAGTTACAGCTTGACAGGGTAAGCATGGAAGATGATCAGGTTCTTCAGGACAATAGGGCCTATTTCACTGCAAGCGTGCCTTCAAGTGTTAAAGTTGCTTTGATTGGCGAGAGGACAGATGAAACAAGATTTCCTGAATTGGCAATGCAGGCCGCGGAGAACGTTACCGGAAGTAATGAAATTGAATCAAAGAAATATTATGACATACGTATGTCAACAGGCATTGATGAATCAGTAAATGAATGTGATGTGATAATTTTGTCCGGCAAGAATGATCTTTCAGACAAGGAAGCTGACTTGTTAAATGAATTTGTAACAAACGGTGGCGGGCTGTTATTTTTTCCGGGAAACAGTTTAAACATTCAGTCTGTCAACGATAAACTTCTGTCAAGGTCCGGCGGGTTGCGAATTGGCAGCAAAGTAACTCTCGATAATGCACAGTTGAATCCGAAATTTGGAGCTATTGATTATGAGCATCCTCTGTTAAACGGGATTTTCAGAAACAAGGCGCTGAGCGTGACATCTGTTACAGGAGGTGTTGAAGCTCCAAGAGTAAATGAGTATTACAAGACAATATTGTCAGAGAATGGAAAGTCCGTAATGGTGTTTGATAATAATGATCCTTTCCTGAGCGAATTAAGACTTGGAAAGGGGACTATGCTCGTATCTTCTTTGTCTTTGTCTACTTCGGCAAGTGATCTATCGTCCAAGAGTATTTTTGTTCCTCTGCTTATAAGGGCAGTGAATTATCTGTCGGGAAATTTCTCAACATCAGATGAATACTATGTTGGGGGAAGGAATATTGTCAGACTTAGCGGACTGAAAAATGTTAAGACACTTACAAATCCGGCAGGAATGACAGATACATTGGGTGTAAGCTTTGGTGAATCTTCAGAAAAGTATTTAATTTTTCCTTACAACAATTTCTCAGCTTCATCAGGATTTTATAAAGCGACAGATTCATCCGGGAATGAACAGCTTTTTGCGCTGAACCCGAATCCCGTTGAGAGCGACCTGGCAATTATGGATGAAGATGATGCCCGTGAGTTTCTTCAAGCGAAAGGATATTCCAAAGTTTATACTCTGCCATGGAATGATGCAGGTTCTGCTTATGCCGGTACAAAGCAAGGAACACAGTTATGGAAATACTTTCTTTCTCTGGCATTGCTAGCTCTTGCTGCTGAAAAATTACTATCCCGTAAACTGGAGAAAGGGGAATAACATGCAAGAAGTTATCAGTTAAGTATCCATTCCTCTGCAATCTTGAATGTCGGTGCACCTATAGACACGATTGAGTCATGAAAATCTTTCAGCGATTTTGAACTTCCAAATCTAGAAAAATATTTCTGTTTGAATTGTTTTAGAAGAATTTTCCCTAATGTGTAATTCAAATAGCCGGGATCGAATGCACCACGTTTTGCTTCCTGTTCGGCAGTGACTTCTGCCATATACGCATTCTTCAGAAAGAATTCCTTTGCTTCTTCAATAGTCATACCATCGCAATGAATCCCGATTGCAGCAATGAATCTGCAGCATCTGATCAGTGCTTCAAGATACATTCCAATCTTTGTCTTATAATCATCTCCTCCGTATCCCTGCTCAATCATCATTTCTTCCGTGTAATGCGCCCATCCTTCTACGTATGAATATGACATAAACAGCTTCGTAAGATCAGTGGAATACAGATTTGCATTAAGAAAATGTGTGTAATGTCCTGGAAACGCTTCATGGATGGAAATCAGTTTGAGTGTCGGATAATTGAATTGAGTCATCCACTCCTCTTTTTTTTCTTCACTCCAGCTCTTCTCCGGCAAGTTAACATAATAAAATGATTCGTCGCTTTTCTCAAACGGTCCTGCCGTGCCCATTGCTGCAAATCCAAAGTTCATATACCGCGGCATTTCGGTAACTATGCAATTTAACTTCTCAGGGAGATTTACGATATCTTTGTTTCTGATAAAATCTACCAGTTCCTGTAAGGTGTCGGTTGTTTCTTCAACTAGTGTATCATCAGAAGGATGTTCATGCTCAATCTTTGTGATGCTTCCTTCAAGTTTATGCTCTTCTGCAAGCGCTTCAATGCTATCCTGAAGACGTTTAAGTTCATCAAGTCCCATTTGTCTGAGCTCGTTGAGGGGAATCTCTATATGTTCTGTTAGACTAAGCATGTTATTGAATTTCTCTTGCCCTAAAATGTAGCTCTTACAGTTTTCATCGGAAGCAACTTCAAGGAATTTAACATATCTGTCAAATGCCCTGATTGCATCTTCGCTTTTCAACTTATATTCCTCAATCAATTCTTTTGATTCAATCTTTTCTTCTATCAGATTCAACAACTCACCTTTGAAAAAATCTTCATAGCCTTTAGAGAATGAAATTGCAAAATCACACATAACAGCAGGAAGACGGGGCTCCAACAATTGCTCAGCACCGGCAAGTGCTTCAGGAATTGCTGATAAGACAGATATAATTGATCTTATCCGTTCTTCAAACGGTGCATAATCTCTGCTGATATAATTATGAAGTTCACCGAACATGAATGCGTAAGTCATTGGATTTGTTCTGTATGACTGAATCTCCTCAAGATTAAATATCACTGAGTTCAAACCCCATTCGGCCACGTCATAATCGTATTTATTCTCAATCGACAGTTCATTTCTGTGTATTGATTTCAATCGATCCAACATGTCTTTGTAAGTGCTCTTCTCATATGAAATTCGTTCTTCAGATACTTCAGGAATCTTCCCGTCATATTCGTGCAGTCCCAGATAGCTTCCTTTTTGAGGATCGAGCTCAAGCAGTTGTTTGAAAAGATGCGTTGCGTACTCTTTGAATACCTGATTCTCGTTAGTTGACATTTTCTCCTCCGTTGATTTCAGAATTACTTCCAATGTTTAATATTTGTTGCTGAAACTTTACTGCTACTGATTCGCCGATGATGGATTCTTTAACGATCGCATTTTCTATGCGAGTGTTTTTCTCTATGATTGAATTTTCAATGACACTGTTTGTTATTATGCATCCATCATTTATTGTGGCATTTGGACCAACGATGCTTTGCTTAATTACTACATTCTTTCCAATGAAAACCGGATGAATGATCTTTGAATCGGTTCCCGCGAAATTTGTTTTCTTACTCTTTGAAAGTATATATCTGTTTGTTTCAAGAAGTGTCTCCGGCTTGCCGCAATCCAGCCATCCGTCAACATTGTATGTGGTCATCTTTTCTCCGCAGCTTAGCATATGTTCAAGCGCATCAGTAAGCTGAAACTCTCCTTTTACAGTAATGTTATTATCCATAACATGTTCGAGAGATGTAAAGAGTGAATCGGAATTTTTAAGATAGTATAATCCTACAATCGCTTCATTTGACGGCGAGACTTTTGCTGATGCAGGTTTCTCTACAAATCTTGTGATCATTCCTGATTTGGTTTTCTCAACTACACCGAATCTTCTTGGATCATCAACTTTCTTTACGCCTATGACAGAATGTTTGTTGTCGATCAGTTTCCGGAGATCTACATCAAACAATGTATCTCCAAGAATGATCAGAGTCTCATCATTCTTCAGAAATGATTCTTTGGCGCAATACACTGCATGGCCAAGTCCTTTGGGTTCTTCCTGAGTTACATAAGTGAACTTGAAACGAAATGTATCATCAAGATATTCCTTTATCATGTCCCCAAGAAATCCTGTTACCATTACTATGGATGTTGCAATCTTTTCCTTCACGAGTTGCTCAATGATGTAATGTATCATTGGCTTACCGCCTACATTGAGCAAGACTTTCGGCTTTGTGAGAGTATGTGGCCTTAATCTGGTTCCGAATCCTGCAACAGGTATTATGACTTTCATTCTAATTCAATATTTTAGTGATCTTCTCTTTGAAAGCGTTGAGAACAGGATCGAGCTTTGAAAAATCTTTTGCACCGGCAGTTGCAAGATTTGGTCTTCCGCCGCCACCGCCGCCAAGTTCCTGAGCAACTTCGGAAATCAACTTTCCTGCATTTAGCTCTTTGGATTTTACGAGGTTGTCACTAACAGCGCAGATCAAATTCAACTTATCATCACTAATTGCTGCAATGAGAGCTACACCATTTGTCAGTTGCTTGCGAAGCTCTTCTCCGGCTTCTTTCAATCCTGAACCCTGCGGAAGTTCCAACCTTCCTGTAAGAACAGCAGATTCATTTATCTTTGGTGAAGCATCAATCAGCTTTTCAATCTCATTAGAGATTGCTTCAAGGCCCTTCGAAAGAAGTTGCTTCTCAAATTGCTTCTTCTCTTCCAGAAATTTCTCACGTGCTTCATTAGCCGACAATGAAGTCTTCTCCTGAGTTTGCAAGAGTGACTTTATAAGTATGAGATCATTCGGATCTGAAGTTCTGATCAGATTCACAAACCCGGGTATGACTTCATTTAAACTGACAGAATAGTTCTTCGGCAATTCGGCAATTAATCTTTCTGTTTCCTTGATCTTCTCTTCGAGATATGTTAAAATTCCTTTGCCCGTTCTTGCAAATATCCTTCTGGTGCCGGCAGCAATGCTTTCTTCTTTTGTGATCTTGAATAGACCAATCTGTTCAGAACTATTAACATGAGTTCCGCCGCAAAATTCGGCGCTGAAATTTTCGTCAACAATCACTACACGGACCTTAGAGCCATACTTCTCTTCAAACAATTGCTTAACATTAGGAATCTTGTTTGCTTCTTCAATTGGAATGTCAGTCAATGTCTGAACTGTTAACTTCTCTTCAATTTTTCCGTTAACCATATCTTCAATGTCCTTTATCTGACTTGGCTCAAGCTTGTGAAAGTGAGGAAAATCAAATCTGAGGTATTCATCTGATACAAGCGAGCCTACCTGCTTGACATGACTGCCAAGAACTCTTCTCAATGCTTCATGAACAAGATGTGTTGCAGTATGATTGCGTTCTATTGCATCTCGCCTTTTCATATCAATCCGCGCAATGACCTCAACGCCTCCTTTAATAACATCCTTGTTTCCTTTTACAATCAGATAATTCTTTCCGGAATTTATAACGGGCAGGCTGATTTCACCTCCGGAAATGATATTACCTGTGTCACTAATTTGTCCGCCGGATTCAGCATAGAATGGATTCTCCTTAAGCGAGACTACAATTTCATCCTCGCCGGCTGATGGTTGAGCATCAAGAATAATAGTCTTAATGCCGTTCTCCGTTACATTGTATGGATCATATTTTACTTCATCGATTCCTTTGAGTTTTGTATGAGAGAAATCCACTTCAGCTGAATGTTCCTTCCTTGCATTCTTTGCACGCGATTTCTGCTTTTCCATTTCTTCTTCGAATCTAAGGGTGTCAACTTTTAGCCCGCTTTCTCTTGCCATGACTTCTGTAAGATCAAGCGGAAATCCGAAAGTATCATACAGTTTAAAAGCTTCTGCTCCGGGAAATATTTTAGTGTCCTTTAGTGTGGAGCAAACCTCATTGAAAAGGATTATGCCTCTGTCAAGTGTCTTGTGGAAATTCTCTTCTTCCGCTTTGATGATCTCCTTGACAAAACCTTTCTTCTGCTCGAGTTCAGGAAACACTTTGCCGAAAGAATCTGTCAATGTATCTACAAGTTCAAACAGAACAGGCTTGCTGTAATCCAGTTTGCGGGCAAGCCGTGATGCCCTTCTTAGAATTCTCCTGAGAACATAACCTCTGCCTTCGTTTGAAGGAATACCGCCATCTGATATTGCGAATGAAAGTGCTCTAATGTGATCAGCTATCGCATTCATTGAAGAGATATTTTCACCGGAATAATCTTTTCCCGTAAGTAAAGATATTTTTTCAATGAGTGGAAAGAATATGTCAGTCTCGTAATTAGAATTTTTATTCTGAAGAACACGTACAACTCTTTCAAAACCCATCCCGGTATCAACGTGCTTCATGGGCAGTAATTCCAGTTCTCCGTCTTTCTTTCTGTTGTATTGAATAAAAACCAGATTCCAGATTTCAATGACTTCCTCAAGTCCGGCATTAATGTCTTCCGGTTTGCAACCTTCTTTAGTGAGATCTATATGAATCTCGGAACACGGCCCGCAAGGTCCGGTCTCACCCATTTCCCAGAAATTATCTTTCTCTCCAAATCGAAGAATATGCTCGGGATTTATGTCAGTCTTGGTCTTCCATATCTCGAATGCCTCATCATCTGTTTCAAATACTGATGCCCATAGTCTATCTTTTGGCAGATTCCAGACATTTGTCAGAAGCTCCCAAGCCCATTGTATGGCTTCTTCTTTATAATAGTCTCCAAAAGACCAGTTGCCAAGCATTTCAAAGAAAGTATGATGAAAGCCGTCCATTCCTACTTCTTCGAGGTCGTTGTGCTTGCCGCCGGCGCGAATGCATTTTTGAGTGTCTGCAACTCTGGAATATTCTCTTGTACCTCTTCCCAGAAATACATCCTTAAACTGATTCATTCCGGCATTTGTGAAAAGCAATGTCGGGTCATCATAAGGGATTACGGGTGATGAAGGCACTATTTTGTGATCCTTGTTCTCAAAAAATCTGAGAAAAGATTCTCTTACTTCGTTGGATTTCAATTTTCCGGATTATTAATTGAGCAAGATACTTTTATCATGGTACATTATAAATACAAATATTAGTTCTAGGGTTGACAATAGGCAATGATCCCAAATTTGAATTGCAAATATTTACCGGACTATATTCAAATTATCGTTCAGGGTTTACAATCAATTTATGAGACAATGTTAACGGTAGTCTTATTGGGAAGAGATATTCAGTAGAGTAGAAAGGAAGAGATAACTCAGGTTTCGCTGCTGTCTTTTCTGTATGTCTTTATCCAGATTATATGAATTGAGACAGTAATGGCAATCAACAACAATAAAATCTTCAGCCATAAGATATCTGTTATGAAGATCGAATATATTATTCCTGCCCAGAGAAATGATATGGAAAACAATTTCGAGCCAATGGTCATTCCTCTGCCTTCCCTGTAATTCATGAGGTAAGTACCAAAAATCTTATTGCTGATTAGCCAGCTGTGAAGACGTTCAGAGCCTTTGGCAAAAAAATAGGCGGCTAGGATTACAAAAATTGTTGTAGGCATGACAGGTAAAAGGATTCCAATAACTGCAAGCAATAAACATAAGAATCCAAGAACGTTATATAAGTGTCTTGTGGCGCCTCGTTTTTGTTCAGAACT
>CALEVL010000333.1 GCA_937924675.1 uncultured Ignavibacteria bacterium
CCGTTGTTTTCGAGTAAATATTGAAGCATTAATAGCCAGGCAGGCAATTAGGATGTAGCCTGCCCAGAGAATACTGAACTTCAGCACTTTGCGCAGGCGAGCGGGCGACTCTCTGCCCTGAGCCTGTCGAAGGGTTTCTTTGCCAAGCTTTCTTTGAGTTTACCCTGAGCTTGTCGAAGGGTTCAAAAGAAAGCGGAAATGATTTTATTCTATGTAAACGGTTCGAGCAAACTGTTTTCCAAGTAAAACGTTTTGGACAGATGTGGAATTTGTTGGATTAGTAGAAATCTAAGGAGTGGTTTGTGATTGCCAGCGGAAAATTATTGTCCTGTTCTACGAGTCGGCATGCGTTATCTTGTTCTAAGCAATTCAACCAATTAGAATTTTAATTTGAACATTCCTGTAAATATAACTGACCTGCTTCCGGCAGAGATTGAAGCTCAGCCCGTTTTGATTGGTGAACCGAAATTCAGGTCAAAGCAGATCTTCTCGGCAATACATGCAAGAGGTGCAAGCTCATTTGAAGAGATGGTGCTGCTTCCTAAAGTTCTCCGGCAGAAACTGACGGAAAGATTTACGGTAAAAACTCTGAATGAGATCAAGACAACATCCTCAGAAAAGTTCAACACAAACAAGTACTTGTTTGCGCTTGAAAGAGATCCTGCAATTAAAATTGAAACAGTTCTGATCTCAGAGAAGGGCAGGAATACAGTCTGTGTTTCAACTCAGGCGGGATGCAACGTAGGTTGCGAGTTTTGTGCTACAGGCAAACTTGGCTTCAGAAAAAATCTTAGTGCAGGTGAGATTTGTATGCAGGTGTATGAAGTGAAGAGATTAGCCGGGGTAGAGATAACTAATATTGTTTACATGGGAATGGGTGAGCCGTTTCTGAATTATCCAAATGTTTTCAGATCCCTCATCATGTTTACAGATTCAGACGGAATGTCCCTTCCAGGGAAAAGAATCACAGTTTCTACGGTTGGATTCAAAGGTAAAATAAAGAAATTCGCCGATGATATAACTTCGCCGGGAAGTGAAAAGCTGAGGAACATCAAGCTTGCTTTGTCTTTGCATTCAACGGATAACGGTGTGCGTGAAGCGATCATACCTACATCCAAAATTAACAGACTTCCGGATATTTATGAAGAACTTGTTTATTACTACAGAAAAACCGGAAACAAGATAACGTACGAATACATACACTTTCCGGGGATCAATGATACGGTAAACGATGTAAAGAGACTTTCTGCATTGTCAACAATGGTGCCTTCAAATATAAACATAATTCCTTTTCATCCGATTGGCTTCAAACTCAACGGTCCGCTTGAAAAACTTAATGATTCATTTTCAGATACCAAAAAGTTACTTTCAAATCAAAAATTAAATGATTTAATTACTTCTCTTAAAGAACGCGGCGTTGTGGTCAATCTAAGAACAAGCAGCGGAGTTGACATTAATGCTGCATGCGGACAACTTGCGCTGGCAGGAGAGAACCCGTAAATAATCAAGCAATAAAATTCTGATGTATCAGTTGATAGTTTTTGGCCCGCCCGGAGTTGGAAAAGGAACGCAGGCGGCATTGATGGCAAAGGAGCTCAGCGTTGAACATATTTCAACAGGGGAGATCTTAAGAAAAGCCGTTTCGGAAAAAACAGAGCTTGGAGTAAAAGCAAAGGAGATCATGGATCACGGAAATCTGGTCCCTGATGAAATAATGAATGGCATAGTCAAGGATGCACTGGCCGGTTCAGGCAGTAATGGTTTTATACTTGACGGTTATCCCAGAACAGTAGAGCAGGCAAAAGCACTTGCAAAGACATTTGAAGAATTGCAGTTTGACAATGTGATAGTTTTGAATCTGCTTGCAGATGATGAAGAGATAACAGAAAGGTTGCTCAGGCGCGGCAGAAGTGATGATACAAAAGAGACAATTGCAAACAGATTGAAAGTCTATTATGAATCTACCGAGCCGGTAAAAAGATATTATGAGGAACTTGGTTTGTTGCGGGAGATCAATGGAATAGGAGATGTAGAAGCAATTTACAGACTCCTTCTTGAAGAACTTAAGTGAATGTATGTCACACCACAGACCTAATTCAGTTTTATAATTGCAATTTTGAAATATATAGTCTATTTTGGTAACCAAAAATTTTCGGTATGGCATCAATAAAAGCATCAGAACTTACAGATAAAGGTATAGTTGTAATAGAGCCTAAGGGCAACTTTGTAGGTGGTGACGAGACTGACGAACTAAGGGATACTATAAAGAAGTATTCTGATGAAGGCAATAAGAAGCTCGTGATTGATCTTGGGAATGTTCTTTATCTCAACAGCACGGCTCTTGGTGTTCTCATATCAGCTCATTCCAATTATTCCAAGCGCGAAGGCAAGATCAAATTGTGCCAGTTAAACAAGAACCTCGAAAATCTTTTTGTTATCACCAAGCTCGCATTGATCTTTGATTCATATTCAACTCAGGAAGAAGCTGTTAACAGCTTCTAATAGAAATTCCATTTCAAACAACAAATACAAAAACTAAATAAAAAACTCTTTCAGGGTTAATGGAGGTTAGAACTTAATGAAACAGTCTGTGTTCATTACAGTAGTAATTGTGGTCGCACTAGTAGTATCTGCTCTTGTTTTCTACGGAGTCTTCGGAAATGTCAATAATTTCAAGACACCCGACAAGACAACTCCTGCAAATATCATGGGCGCTATCTATCTGGGAGGTCCGATCGTTATAGCTCTTCTCGCTTTAAGTATCATGGTTATCACATTTACAATTGAAAGACAATTGTCACTTTCAAAAGCTAAAGGAAAAGGACCAATCGAGCCGTTTCTTAAGAAAGTTCAAACCTGTCTTCTTGATGGAGATATTGATGGAGCTATTGGAGAATGTGACAAGCAGAAAGGCTCAATTGCAAATATACTAAGGCAGGGACTTGATCGTTATCAGATGTTGGCTAATGATTCTTCTATGGAATCTGAAGAAAAGCTCCGTGAAGTTCAATCAGCTATAGAAGAGGCAATGATGCTTGAAGTTCCGCTTCTTGAAAGAAATCTGGTTGTGCTATCAACAATTGCTTCTGTATCAGTGCTTATCGGTCTGTTCGGAACAGTAGTTGGTATGATAAGATCATTCCAGGCACTTGCTACAGCAGGTACACCGAATGCGGCAGAACTTTCAGCAGGTATCTCTGAAGCTCTTATCAATACGGCAGGCGGTCTGTTTGGTGCAATCGTCGGTACGATCTCATATAACTACTTTGTAACAAAAGTTGGTAACATAACCTATATGATCGATGAAGCTACTTACAACATGTTGCAGATACTTTCACTGAAGGGTAAGAAATAAATTTCTAAAACTCATTTTACAGAGTTTTAACAACAAGACTAAAAATGAAGAAAGCCAGATCAATAAAGAAACCGGGCGTTAATATAGACATGACTCCACTTGTGGATGTTATCATGCTCTTGCTCACATTCTTCATGCTCGTAGCTACGTTCAAGGTTGAATCTACTGAGGCAATCGAGATTACACTCCCAGAATCAGCAGTTACGGATACTACAAAACTCCCGGAAAAGGATATCATGACAATGACGCTTACCAAGAATGGTGACGTCTTTGTTGATGTTGATAATTTCAAGGTTAGGGAAAAAGTATTCGGAGATGCATTGGGATTGGGAATTTTTCACCCGGACAGCACAGGCAAAACTGAATATGAACAGACAGGACTCGTGATGGGTAAACCGATCAAGAGAAAGATGGTTGTGATGAACCGCGAACAGTTTGAAAAAGCCCTGAAAGAGCTCAGACTGGAATTGAAGAATCAAACAGGCGGTAAGTCAGACTTCAGGCTTGTTATCAAGGGCGACTCTGAATCGGATTATGCTATCATGGAAGATTTGATGGATATTTTCAAGGCGACAAGGAATACGAGATTTGCACTTGTTACTGAGATTCGATCTTCTGAACCTAAATAAATTTTCAAACCTTAATCAAAAGGAATTAGATTATGGCCGGCGGTGGTTTTGACGCTCCTGACAGTGGCTCTAGTGGCTTACATAAGCAGAAAAAATATAAAAAGGGAAAGAAAGTAGGCGTAAGAATTGACATGACGCCGATGGTTGACGTTATAATGCTTCTTCTTACATTCTTTATCCTTACTACTACGCTTAATACTCCGCAGATAATGCAGATCAATCTTCCAAAAGGAGATGAAAGCGATAAGGTAAAAGTTGATATGGGTGATGTGATCTATATTAGGGTTTCTGACAAAGGCAATGCCTATTTTTCAAGAGGACTTTCCGATGGTACAGAAGCTCCGCCCGAAAAAGTAGAGTTCAGCAATATGAAGGCAAAGATAGAGAGCATATATGCTCAAAATCCTAAGTTGCTCATACTTTTGAAATTCGACCGCAAGATGAAGTACAGCATGATGGTGGATGTTCTTGATGAGATTAACAAAGCTGCTATAGAAAAAAGATACAGCTTCCTGAAAATGGAAGATGCAGACAAGGAAATTGTCAAAAATGCAGGTGGCTAAGAGCTAATAAAAAAGAATTTTTTCTAAGCGGTCTGAATTCAAACTTCGGATCGCTTTTTTTATTTTGAATATAAAAGGTTATTTGAGACACGTTTTGAAATTGAGACTAAAATATCTGACTGTAGTTTCTAATCTGTTGCTGCTTCTTTCCTGGAGTGCAATCTCATGGATACCTGCCTATTCTCAAAGCGATACAGGAATTACGCGAAGCCGATCTGACAATCCGGCAGTACTTAGAAATTATGTTGTTGATGAAACCGGAACCCTGACAAATTCACAAGTCAATGCATTGACGCAAAAGCTCAGGCAACTGGAGGAGCAGACTTCAAACCAATTTGTTGTTTATATTATACCAAGTCTCGACGGTGAATCACTCGAAGATCTCTCAATCAGGCTTGCCGAGAAAAACAAGATTGGAAAGAAGGAAAAGAACAACGGTGTTCTTCTCCTCATAGTCAAGAATGACAGAAAGATAAGAATAGAAGTTGGCTATGGACTTGAAGGCGCGCTGACAGACGCAACAAGCGCAAGCATCATTCGAAATAACATTGCTCCGAAATTCAAGCAGGGCAATTACTATGACGGTATCAATGCAGGCGTCGAAGCAATGATAGCCGCTACTAAAGGTGAATATACCGCGGACAAGCGAGAACAAAAGGGCTCGGGTATGTGCGGAGGGGTACCTTTCTTTGTGATATTGATCTTCATGATCATATTCATATTCATAATCACATCTGCAATCAGGAATAGCTTTGGCAGAGGCAAAACAATGCGAGGAAGTAAGAGCGGATGGAGTTCAGTGCCATGGATCATTTCCAGCGGCAGCGGCAGGAGCAGTGGCTCTTCCTGGGGAAGCAGCGGAGGTTTTTCAGGCGGCGGCGGTTCATTCGGCGGCGGCGGCGCAAGCGGTGGCTGGTAACAATTAAATCATCATTCAAATGTCTCTCAACGAGATTGTTTCAAATTATGTTTCGGTTGATGATCTGAAAAAGATATCAGATGCCATTTCCGAAATTGAAAAGCGTACCAGGGGTGAGATTAGGATAAGTCTCAAGGATTATAAGGGCTATCTTGAAGAAGGAATGAGCTCGTGGGATATTGCGCTTGAGGAATTTTATAAACTTGGAATGGATAAGACGACGGAAAAAACAGGAGTACTAATACTTGTTATCTTCAAGGAACATGAATTCAGCATTGTTGCCGATGAAGGCGCCAATTCAAAGTTTATTGGGGAGATGTGGTCATCAATTTCTATGGGAATGAGTTTGAGATTCAAAACAGATCAGTACTGCGAAGGAATCCTGTTTGCATTGGAACAAATCGGAGAAATTCTGATAAAAGAATTTCCTATCAGAGAAGGAGATGTTAATGAACTGCCGAATGAGATTGTAATTCGTTGATTCTGATTTCAATTGTAAATCATGACTAACCTATTTGTTACTGACCCTCAGAAAAATTTTTAATTTTTAATTTTCAATTTTTAATTTTCGTAGGCTTGCCCGACTTATCTTCATCGACAGCTTTAATGGAAAGTTTTATTGCTAACGAAGGACTTCGAAAGCATTGCTATGCTGTTGCAGCTGCTATGCGGTTCTATGCGGATAAGCTGAATGAGAACAAAGAGAAATGGGAGATCGCCGGACTTTTGCATGATCTTGACTGGGAAAAATTTCCCGATACGCATCCAAATACCGCAGTTCCTGTTTTAAAAGAAGAGGGCTACGACGACGAAACAATAGAAGCAATTCTCGGACATGCATACCCGGAAAGAACTGATGTGCCAAGGACAAGTATGCTTGCAAAGTATCTCTTTGCATGTGATGAGATAACCGGATTCATTACTGCTTACTCTTACATGAAACCGGGCGGACTTGACAGCGTAGAAGTAAAGAGTATTAAGAAAAAGATGAAGGACAAAGCATTTGCGAGAAATATAAATCGCGAAGACATATTGAAAGGAGCAGAAGATATCGGACTGCCGTTTGATGAACACCTGAATAATATAATAAGCTCAATGAGAACTGATCCTAAAGTTAATACAAAATAGTCTAATTCGAATGCCGGTTATTTCAACAAAAGACCTGACAAAGGAATACCAATCAAGGACATTCTCAAAAGATAAGATCCTTGCCCTAAGCAATTTCTCATTCGATGTGAAGAGTGGAGAGATCTTTGGAATTCTGGGACCCAATGGCGCAGGCAAAACAACTCTTATCAAGATTCTGCTCGGAATAACTTTCAGAACAAAAGGCGAAGTTCAGATTTTCGGGAAAGAGATCAATGATGATTCCTATAAGCTTAAGATTGGCTACCTGCCGGAGAACCATCGGTTCCCGTCCTACCTTACCGGTGAGCAGGCACTTAATTTCTATGGAATGCTGGGCGGTATGAACAGGATTGACGTTAAGAAGAAATCCGATGAGTATCTGAAGATTGTTGACATGGAGAAATGGAGAAAAACCAAGATAAAGAAATATTCCAAAGGCATGCTTCAGCGTTTGGGACTCGCACAAGCACTTATGAATGATCCTGAACTGATCTTCCTTGATGAACCAACTGACGGGGTAGATCCAATAGGCAGAAAACAAATAAGAGATGTTCTTACTCATCTTAAAAACAACGGGAAAACAATTTTCCTCAATTCACATTTGCTTAGTGAAGTAGAGCTTATATGTGACCGTGTTGCCATCTTGAATAAGGGCTCATTGGTTACTTCGGGTACAGTTGATGAGCTTACGTCTGTTTCTGATACTTTCAGGTTCACAGTTTCTGAGGTCAATGACGACCTGATTCAGTCATTGCTAAATACCTACAAGGCAGTTATCAAGAGTCAGAAGGAGTTTACATTCAGAGCCGAGACCGGTGAAGATCTAAACAAGCTAATAGATTTCCTCAGGCAAAAGAATGTTCTGATACTTGGTATAGAGAAGGAAAAGAATACGCTCGAAAGTATGTTTATTAATCTTATAGGGAGTCAGAACTGATATGAGATTTTTAACTTTGATGTTCAGCACATTCCGGGAAGCAATTGCGAAGAAGATCTTTCTGGGTTTCTTCATTATTGCCACGATCATCATTTTGTTTTTCCTGTTTCTCATAAATGTTGATTCTGTTGAAGGAATGGTAAATATGATGGAATCTTCGGGAGAAGAGGGTGTAAGACAGCTGGTTACGGGGTTTGAAGTTGGAATGATCAATCTCTCATATCTGCTTGTGATAACTTTCTGTTTTATAGCAGTGTCTTCTTTCATTCCGTCAATGCTGGAGAAAGGCAATATTGATATTCTGCTTTCCAAGCCTGTTTCAAGAACGAACATAATACTCGCTAAATTTCTTGGCGGTGTTTTGCTGATCTTCCTGAGTCTGACATATCTTATAGGCGGAGTATGGCTCATACTTTCCGCAAAATCCGGCTTCTGGAATGTTCCGTTCTTATATTCCATACCCTGGCTGACTCTCTCATTTGCAATAATCTATGCATTGATCATTCTGATTGGAGTAACATCGCAGAGTACGATACTGTCAATTATTGTGAGCATGTTTCTTGTATTTGTTATTTGTCCGGTCTTGTATGTGAGAGAGACAGTGATATTCAGTCTTGTTACTAACAGCACAATACAGTTCATAATAAATTTCTTTTATTACATCCTTCCCAAGCCGGGAGACATCAATCAGATAATTACGGATATTATCACCGGAAGTCCGGTGAAATCATACATGCCGGTATACTCTTCTGTACTCTTCATGTTTGCGGCACTTTCACTTTCTATATTTTATTTCAGACGAAAGGACTATTGAAAAGCCATAAGAAGTCCACTGCAATGGCAGTGCTCTTACTGCTGTTGATTTCCTCATGCAATTTCAAACCCGAGCCGGAACCTCTTCAATATTCAGTTCAGGCAACCTTAAATCTAATGCAGGAAAGTTCACAGTTTGTTATGTATCTGAATTTCAAGAGCATGAGAAGGACGGAATTCTGGCAGAAGAACATTTCAGATTCACTGCTTAACGCAGAGAAGACTTTCGGCAGCTTGCTCAATACTTTTAAAGTCTCAACCGGTGCTTCTATTTCAGAAGGACTTGACGAATTGTATTATTCCAATTCATGGTTTGGAGAAAATGCAATTGTGCTCAAGGGGATATTTAACAAGCAAACATTAGATACATTGCTTGCCCGCGACAGTGTCTTCTCGATTACAAGAAGCAGGGAAGGAGTAGATATCTATGTTAATAATGAGAACGGCTTATATTTTTTCTTCAAGGACAATTTTACGATCTGTGCCAGCAATTACCTGAAGCAGATAGATCAGATGATAAATACAACAGACACATCAAGAACCGGGCTTCTGCTTAATCAGAAAATGTTTACTTCAATTCAAAATGTTGTTCATAAAGAAAACTTATGGATGGTTACGAATGAAAAGATGTTCATCAGAGGCTTGTTCATGAACCTTCTTGAAACTACTTCGGGCAAGCGTATTCACGACAGCGACAGCTCTTCAATAGATACTGCATCTTCAGACGAAAATCTCAATGTTAGCAATATGTATAAGGCAATCAACTCTCTCTCGTTTTCCGCAAAGATGAACAATGAACTGTCCCTTCTTGTTCAGGGTGAGTGTATTAGTGAGAAGACTTCGAAATATCTTACAGAAATACTAAGCGGGCTTTTGACAGTAGCAAAACTCAGCGAGAAGGATAAACAAGATCCAGCAACATCTCAGATACTGAAAAACATTGAGCTCAATCGCTACGAAGAATCAGTCTTTGTCAGTGCATTGATTGATCAAAAGAATCTTGCCGCATTCAAAAGCAAGAAACTGATGAGCGAACCTCCTTCGTTCTGATGTTTATCAGGTCAAAGTTTCTTTGGCTAACTTCGGAAAATTACAGCTGAGAACTGCTGCTAAGTGCATCCATAAGTTCAAATGCAATAGTACCGGTACATTTCAGGAAAATGAAAAGGGGGATTATTTCTGCAGCTATTTTTGCAGCACTTGCTTATACGAAATTCTAATTTACAGCATGAATTACTTTCTTCTCAAAATCCACAACAAATAATTTTCCCCCGTGCTTTTTTGCCTCTGTCTCAATGCCTTCTGCTTCGAGTCTCTGCGCTTGTCCTTCTGCACCAAGCGGAAATTTCTCATTCAACTCACCCTTCTCGCCGACCACTCTCCAATAGGGTGCAATGTTCTTCTTCCCGGCTAAAGCATCTTCTTCTGCAGCTTCAGAAATCATTCTTAGAAAAATTCCTGTGGTAAGCGGACATGTTGTGTCAGCTCCGGCATCAAGGGCGAGTTTCTTCCTTAGTTGTGACTTTGTTATGAGTTTCCCTTTGCTGACTTTTCGGACCACTGCTTCAATATCTTTGGGACGGGATATTAGCATTTTCCCTTTCCCAAAGCTATAAGGAACATTATCCGGAAGATCAACGATCTTTGTATCAGTGATCTTATTTATCTTTTCGCGCCAATTAATCTTACTCTTGAGTTTGGTCATGATGCAATTGCTATTTGTCTTCAGACAAAAATTTCTCAAGCATCAGCACATCATCTTCACTTCCAATAAACAACGGCGTTCGTTGGTGAAGTGCTTGCGGTTCAATATCAAGAATCCTCTGTTTGCCGTTTGAACTCTTTCCACCTGCCTGCTCCACAATCATACTCAATGGATTTGCTTCATACATCAGTCTCAACTTTCCGCTTGTATTCTTGCTGTCAGCAGGATATAGGAATATTCCTCCGTACAATAAATTCCTATGGAAATCAGCAACCAAAGAACCTATATATCTGGATGAATAAGGTCTGTTGGTATTTGAATCGGATTCTTTGAGGTACGAAACAAACTTCTTCATGCCTTCAGTCCATTTGTTGAAATTGCCTTCGTTAACCGAATATGTCTTCGATTTCTTCGGGATCTTTATGTTCTCGTTCGAGAGGATAAACTCTCCGGCAGTTGGATCAAGAGTGAATGCATGCACTCCATTCCCTGATGTGTAAACAAGCACCGTGCTAGAACCGTAAATTGCATATCCGGCTGCAACCTGATAGATACCTTTCTGCAGGCAGTCCTTCATTTCACCGGGACCGTGATCGCTTACGCGTTTGTAAACAGAAAATATAGTACCTATTGAAACATTAACATCAATATTTGATGAGCCGTCCAGCGGATCAAAGTGACAGATATATTTGTTTGTGACATACTTGTTCTCAGTGTATTTGTCTTCTATGGGAATGAAGTTCTCTTCTTCTTCAGAGCAGATCGCACATATATGACCTCCTTGCTTCATCATGTTGGTAAGAAGTTCATTCGCATATACATCAAGCTTCTTCACTTCTTCACCCTGAATATTTGTCTCGCCGGTCATTCCAAGAATGTCTATGAGCCCGGCGCGATTGACTTCAAGCGAGATCATCTTGCATGCCAACGCAATATCTGCAAGCAGATCGGAAAGTTGTCCCGTCGCTTCAGGATATTTCCGTTCCTCTTCTACTATGTGGCGGTAAATCGTGTTGAATTTTTTCAAGAAGCTGTTTCCTTTGTGTAATGATTAAATGAAAATTACTTTACTATCTCATGTCCTTGATCATGCCATGCGATGATTCCTCCTGCAAGATTATAAACTTTCTCAAAACCAAGATCACGCATAAGAAACATTGCCTGCCTGCTTCTGTTGCCAGACCTGCAATAGACTAAATACTTCATGCGCTTGTCAAGTTCATCAATATGAGATTCGAATTCATGATGATAAAAATCAATATTGATCGAACCCGTCAGATGGCCTGCATTATATTCTGCCGGTGTCCTGACATCGAGAAGTACATATGCATCTTCCTCAAGTTTATTCCGGAATGATTGAGTATCAATATCCTGATGGTTCATTGTTAAAACTTTTTATGTTGTTTGAAAATATTCTCAATTATGGAATTCTACGAAAAATACTTCTTGAATTCTTCCATTTCTTTCTTCGAAATCCTGTCGGGCTTTTCAAAGAGTTCATTCACGTTCTTATCTTTTGCAGGACTCTTGACATCATCGGTTAGCGATCTTGCAAAATTTTCAGACTTCATCACCTCACAGCCGCAGACCTTTGCAAGATCTGTAATGCCTGCATCAGAACTCACTATGCACAGCTCTCTTCCGTTCCTTGCCTGTTCAATCTTTTCTCTGATTACGGTATCTGCCGTAACGTTACCTGAATATAGAACGCTGCTTCCTTCATTCTTACCGTGACCGTCAAACACAATAACTATCTTTGCCTTGCCCTTGTATCTGGACCTCACAAAATCCCTCAAGGCAAAGGCCGCTCCCTGCTTGTCATACGAATGCATTTCCTTTATGTGATTAACCTTGTGAAGAAGGTTATTCCCGTCTATGATTATAGTTTTCATTGCAGTATTCTTTAGGCATTGAGCTTACGGTCTGATCCTGTTCGGTCTTCTTGCAAATGGTATCGCTTCGCGGATATGTTCAAGGTTGCAGATCCATGAAACCATTCTCTCGATGCCGAGTCCAAACCCTGAATGCGGAACGCTACCAAACCTCCGAAGATCAAGATACCATTGGAACTCCTCAAGAGGAAGATTGTGCTCTTTGATCCTGCTCTCAAGTTCTTCAAAATCATCTTCACGCTGCGATCCGCCGATTATCTCACCGAAACCTTCAGGTGCAAGAACATCAACTCCGAGCGCTATCTTCGGATCATTCGGATCGCGTTTCATGTAGAATGACTTCGCTTCAGCTGGCCAGCGATGAACCATTACCGGCTTGTCATAGTCTTCTACAATTGCTTCCTCATGTGGTGCGCCAAAATCCTCTCCCCACGGGAATGGCCTTATGTGTTCTTCACCATTTTCTGTTTTTCTTATTAGCGGCACATCCTTCTTATTCAATATATCAACAGCTTCTGCATAAGTGATTCTCGGGAATGGTTTTTTCACATTCTGAAGTTTGGAAATGTCTCTGCCGAGAATTTCAAGATCTGATTTTGATTTTTCGAGAACCCTCTGAACCACATATTCGAGAAAGTCTTCGATAAGATTCATGTCATCATCAATGTCATAATAAGCCATCTCCGGTTCCATCATCCAGAACTCTGTGATATGTCTGCGTGTCATTGAATTCTCTGCTCTGAATGTAGGTCCAAGAGTGTAAACTTTCCCAAGCGCAAGAGCTCCGGCTTCAGCATACAACTGTCCTGATTGTGAAAGATATGCTTTACCAAGATCAAAGTAATCCGTGGAGAATAGAGTAGTTGTGCCCTCGCATGCATTGGGCGTAAATATTGGCGTATCAAAAAGTATGAAGCCGTTGTTGTACATAAAATCTCTGATCGCCTGAATGATCTCATTCCTTACCCTGAGAATAGCAGTTTGTTTAGGTGAACGCATCCAAAGATGACGGCGGTCCATAAGGAATTCGACTCCGTGTTCCTTCGGTGTGATCGGATACGGCTCTGCAATGTGAATTATTTCAATATTATTCACTTGAAGTTCATAGACTCCTTCTTTCTTAGGATGTTTTGTCACTGTTCCTGTTACACAGACGGATGATTCCTGAGTAAGTTTGGAAAAATCTTCCCAGACCTTCTCCGGTACCGCGCTTTTGACCACGACTCCTTGTATGACTCCCGTTCCGTCACGCAATTCGGGAAACATCAGCTTGCCCGAAGATCTGATATTGTAAAGCCAGCCCTGAATCGTGACTTCCTTATCGACAAAATCAGCGATCTTGTTAATATAAACTCTCTGTTCCAAGTGTGTTTGGGGTAAATTTAGGAATGGTGCAATTTACGAAATGAGGCGGTGGAATGAAATGAAGATTTTAGAGTTTCAGCGGTACGGTCAATTCGGAAATAATTGAAAATTGAAAATTGAAAATTGAAAATTAAAGAAATTGTGAAACTTTCTTAACAGGAGAATCTTGACAATTGGGATGCCCAGGATCCTCCAATAATCCTTCACTCTATCACCTTCCTATATTGTTTGTCAATAAAGTCATACAATCAACCTTAGATTGCTTTTGAACATCCTGAATATTGTAATATTGAAATATTGATCAGTAGAACAGTAGGTGTCAATTGCAACTCATAAGAACATAAACGAAAGCCTTGCAACTCAGATAAATCTTCTCAACTTTCAACTTTCAACTTTCAACTTTCAACTTTCAACTTTCAACTTTCAACTTTCAACTTTCAACTTTCAACTTTCAACTTTCAA
>CALEVL010000334.1 GCA_937924675.1 uncultured Ignavibacteria bacterium
AAATTTACGAAAAGTGCAAATCTGTTATTAACTCGAAGACAATCAGAAAAAACTGCGTGGGAGGATTGCGGTTACAACGGGGAGAATAGCGGTTTGCCAAGGGAAGACTGCGCCATGCCCGGGGAGGACTGCGCCAGTGGGGTGAAAACTGCGTCATGCCCGGAGAAACTTGCGCCAAGCACGGAGAGAACTACTCCCTCACAGTGGAAGACTCCTCCATCTCGGTGAAAACTCCGCTTTCCTCAGGGAAAATTCTTCCAACCCCAGGCAAGCGGGAATTCAGCCCTGTCAAAGCGGAAGTAATCCCGGTGAAAACTATACTTTCCTTTGGCAAGACTCTTCCATGCACGGTGAAGATTCAATGTAGCACGAGGAAGAGTCAATGTTGCGCAGTGAAGACTCAAAGATGCTTAGTGAAGACTCAAAGATGCTTAGTGAAGACTCAATCTTGCAAGGGGAGGACGCTCTCCGTTCCCGAAAAGTTTCATTGGGAGAAAAAGCCCGAAGGGCTGACATGATTATAGCGTAGAGTACGTCAGATATTCAAACCCAAAGGGGTGGAATTATTTTCACTCGGCGAATCCACTCAATGGATTCTTCGCGGAGCCTGCCCTATAAGGGCTCAGAATGACAAGTTCTCGTTCAGCCGACGGCGGAGTCTCCTTGATCCTGTTGACTCTGACTCTGAACAAAATGAATTAATCTGTTTTTCTAAATCCCGTGATTGCAACTACAGCCGGCCGGGGAATGTCTTCACCAAAATCCGGCCAGCGGCTGGTTAGGTCTTTGAGCGTTTGAGAATTTTCCCCGGGATGTTGAATTGAAAGAAACATGGTCGAACCATCGGGCGTAAAATTCCCTCCGCATATCTCGCAATCTGCCGGTCCCGATGCAAACCTGAATGCTTTTCCCTTGTTTTCTCCCGTTGTCGGTATCATGAACATTCCATTGTTTTTAAATGGCCTCTGTTCATCCTTGTTCAATTTGCTTGAAGATACATCGCACAGCACCCAGAGATTTCCGTGAGTGTCAAACGTAAGGTTGTCCGGACATGAAAACCCGGAAGCAACTCCGCCGGTTGCAAAAACTTCCCAATCGAATTCTTCGCTCTCCGGATCATCACCCTTTTCAATTAATCTGACAATACTGCCAAAGTTATCATCCTTCTTTGAATTGTTTGTAAATGCAATGAAAAGTGACGAGTCCACAGGACTGATCTCAATATCTTCAGGTCTGTTGCATTCCGTTCCGCCGACCAGTTTGGAAGCTGTATCACAATTCACTAAAACATCTGCCTGAGATCCGTAACTTGCTTTAAGTTCTTCCCGCTTATTATAATCAAGCAATTGCCACTTCCCGTTTTCAAAATCAGCAACGTAGAGATCGCCTTCATCAAGTATGTTCATGTTCTTGCTTCTGTCATCTTTGTCATATTCTGACTTTGAGATAAACTTGTACACGCATTCATTCACTTTGTCATCACCCATGTATGCAACAACTTTTCCCTTGGGAGAAATATTGATTACTACATTTTCATGTCTGAATCTTCCGAGGGAAGTTCTCTTGACCGGAATTGAGTTCTTGTCGAAAGGATCAACTTCTACAACCCAACCGTAATGATTCACGTTGAAGTCCTTTTCAACATCATTCCATCTGTACTCCCAGATATTATCAGACGCAAAATAATCCTGGAAGTTCTCTTCACCGCTTAACACCGTTCCCCATGGAGTAATACCGCCGCTGCAGTTTGCCAAAGTCCCTTTCGTAAAGTCATCATTGCCCATCAAATCACTTTTCAGCGCTTTACCGGAAATCCTAATGGGTGTATTTGCATCAACTCTCCTGTTGTATGTTTCATCGTCAACAAACATCCATTCACCATTCTCACGCCTGACTCTGAAAACAGAAAAGCCTACGGATGCCTTTTCCCTGTTGACTTCCTCTGCAGTCTTGATCCTTCCCGATTTGAAGTCTGCATCAGTATAGTTGTTGATAAACAAAGGTGAGGGAAATTCATGGTTTACAAACAGGAGTCCGTCTTCAGAATTGTTTCCTTCTGAATGCAAGTCAATCGGCAAGTATGCAACATAATCATTGTTGAATCCGAAGTTCTCACTTTGGGAAATCTTTTCACCCCACTTTCTGATTACCGTGAAATTAAATCCTTCGGGAAGGATCAGCTTGTCTTCATTTGAAGCTTCAATAGGATCAAAGTACAACTGGGATTGTCTTACAGTAAATTTATTTTCATTTAGCCTGTCAAAGAAAGCAGAGGGTATAATGGAGCCTAACGCCAGAAATGCGGTGGCTTTTCCCGAGCGGGTAAGCATTTCTCTTCTTGAAATCTTGTCTGAAATGAGTTGCTCTAATTTTTTCATACTTTAAAATACAATCTTCACTCTTAATATTTGCCAACATAATTTTACTTTATTGTTAAATAAAAAAGCCGGAAGAATTTCTTCCGGCTATTTGTAAGAGTAGATGACTTAAGAGTCCTTTAGGGCTTGATCACACTGACAAAATTTGAAGCATTATTGTCTGCAATCAAAGCATCAGTCGCATCAACGAAATTATTTCCGTCAAGATCCGTTTTGACATAACCGACAACAAAATTTGCTGCATCATTGTCAATTGCTACAAGATCAGTTCCGTCAATTGTGCCGTCACCGTTGATCTCACCGCTGTATATTGCAAACTCTATCGGTGAGGTATCAACCTGAATCATATTGCTTCCGAATGCCTGATTTGCGGCAGTTGTGAAGTCATAGCTAAGCACAGCTCCTTTTGTATATGCCGCTCCGCCTGACTTGCTCCATGTCTCAAGGCAGTTTCTGTGTTTAAGCTGAATGTAATATGTACCGGTTGGAGCTGTTGCAAACAAAGCTGATACTGAAAGTGAAACCGAATCAAGAATTCCTTTCGCCGAATCAACGACAGCATATGGTGAGGTTATACTTCTCAAATATACTCTTACTGTATCTTTTGCATTCAGTCTGTTAGTTGATGAGTTGTAGAAGCCCTGCTGAGCGAATGTGATATTTGCCGGCACAGCCGCAGCAGAATTTACTACGCAGACAGAATCAACGTAGAGATTATTTCCAAAGCCGCTTCTTGCACGGAATCTTATTTTATTTGTGCCTGAAGGCAATGCATATTTCTTCGTTTGCCATTGTCCGCTTGTAGGAGTAAAAGCTGAGCCTGAGGCGGCAACTGTATTAAGATTGCCGTTCACATTGTTTCCCCAAAGTCTTACCAACGTAGTATAAGTTGTGCCGCTGTTGGTTGACGATAATATTTCCAGTGAATCAGTACTTCCGTCCGTATAAGGAGCATAAGCATTATCGAACTTCAGAGAATCACCTGCGACTGTATTTTCGAAAATCTTTGTAGCAAGAATTTCAGTTACGCCTGAATTAGCATTCCAGAAATCAAACTTTGCCGAGCCGCTTCCAATACCGTAACTGCTGACTGCATTTCTTGTCCAGTAAGTTGACGATGGCTCAAACGCCCAGCCGGAAGGAGGGAAAGTTATTGACGTGAATCCTTCACAAAGTTTGTTGTCGATAATTCTGAAATTGTATTGTGCAGTAGAATCTTTTTCATGACCTGCAGAATTGTTCTGTGCAAAGATCTTGTAATAGATCTGATCACCAACTACTACATCAGAGTTAAGTGAATTGAATGCTGCTGAATAGTTATTGCCAGATGTGTTGATGAGTCTAAAAATCTTTGTATTCACGATTGAATTTTTATACCACACAACCCATACAGAATCAAGAGGATGTATTGATGTAACAGTTGAATTAACACTCACCGGCCAGCTTGATTTCAACTGATCAAGGATAGGTGTATGAGAAATTCCGGGAAGACTCGTATTAGAGATTGTAAAATTAGTGTTCGAAATATCGAAGAAGATATTTCCAACTGCTTCAACTTTGATCCTCGCTGTTGTAGTATTGACTCCCGGAAGTGTTACGAGTTGTGAGCCGTCATTGGCAGTGTTTGCAAGAAGCAATGTCGGATAAGTATAACCGCCGTCCGTGGAAAGTCTTATGTTGACATTTGCACAGCTAACAGGAACTGCTGTTGTATTTGCTACATTCCATGTTACAGTCTGCTGAATACTGCTGTTCCAGTTAACTGCTGTATTTGGTGATGTAACTGTAAACGGACCTGCACCTGAATTGACGTTGAAAGTAATTGTGTTGAATCCAATACCTCCGCCGCCGGGGTTATTATCCCGCACAGTCAGACGGAACACAAGTGATCTTGTATATGAAGGAAGTATCTCTCCGATAGTTGATGTGTTGTTAACTATGTCAGAGATCTTCGGAAATATTCTTGTCTTTGCAGTATCAGGTTTAAATGACCTGAAAATCGGCGCATTGCCTGAAGGAGCAGTAGGCGCTCCTGCAGGACCAAGATCGTATTCTTCCCAGATATATGTCAATGAGTTTGGATTGTTTACATCAGTAGCCGAACCTGTCAGCTGAAACGGTGTGTTTATAGGAATTGTAAATCCTCCGGCGGGCACTGTAACTGACGGAGGAGTATTTCCTGTGTTTGTAATTACAGGGCAAGAGTTTCCGCCTCCGGTTTGTGTATAAGCAGCTATCTCCGAAATGCTTCCGGTATGAAACAAATCATCGCTGTTGGGCTGCAGATCATGCGCACCGCAGATTCCGGCATAACCCATGATTGTACTTGCACTGCCGGGCTCCCAGGCAGTTGTTGCATTCCTGTTACCGCCCGCGCAACTTCCGGCAGTTCCGTTGAATGTGTGGTTACCTCTGTATTGGTGTCCCATTTCATGAGCTACATAATCAATATCAAAGGGATCGCCTATTGGTGAACCGGATCCGGTTACACCCCTGGCTTTATTTCCAGCAACACAAACAACACCCAGTCCTGCAACTCCCCCGCCGCCTGTGCTGAATACATGTCCGATGTCATAATTAGCTGTACCGATGACAGCGTCGCAGTTGGTTTGATTTTGTCCGAGCATTGTACTGCCGTTGTTGTTAGTATAAGGATCTGTTCCACTATTTGTATAAACAATGCTTGAATTGTTAGCAACAAGTGTCATTCTCACAGAAACATCTTTTTCATACACGCCATTGACTCTGTTTATTGTTGTTACGATTGCCGCTAATCCGAGAGCAACAGTACCGCCGTGAAATGCAGTGTACTCACCTGTAGCAGCATTTGCAAGACGGTATGTTCTGAGTTGTTCGCCTGTTGCATCGACCTCTGTTACTGCATTATCCGGCAAAGCAACTTCGTTTACAAAACATTCAAAGTTCTTTTTAGCTCTGTACTTTGATTTATAGTAAGTGATGTAAACTTCTTTCTCCAGAGAGCTATACGGGTCTATGAAGAAATTTCCGCGCGGCGAAAGAATCATTCCATGAAAGCCGTGAGCCGTAACATCAAGTTTTCCGGTGGCATAAGGATCATCTATGCCTTTCACGGTAAGCGTAATGATATCCGGATATTGTTTTGCGAGCGGTTCTTCCATCATGGAATATTTCTCCACATAGAAACTTGCCATGCTTCCGTCCGGGAGAGGAAGCTCAAGTACTACCGGAGAAGTTAATGCTCTCTCCGTTCTTTCAAGCGGTGCAGATTTTAGAAATCCTGTAATCCCTGCCAGATCGAGCCTTGCAGTCTTGTATTCATCAGGAATAATTCTTCTTTCACCTTTTACAATAAAATCGCCTTCAACAGTTCCAGACCAGAATCTTCCGGCTGTTTGAGAATAAGAATTACCAAGAAGAATGACACTGAAAATAATCAGCGTCAGAAATATTCCGGCAATTTTGTATAGCTTTGTCATTATTTATTTTTTGATTGTTAATAAAAAAAGAGTTGATCTCATCTATTGTTCAGAAGAGATCAACTCAATATGCCTTATATTAGAAGTTGTTCAATACTCAGAAACTTTGCATAAAAAATTTTAAAAACCAGTTTAAATTACTTTATCAGCAGCATACGCTTGACTGAAACAAAAGCTCCGGCTTCTATCCTGTAAAAGTATGCTCCGCTGGGAAGGCTCGCAGCATCAAATCTTACAGTGTAGTTTCCGGCTTCCTTATTACCGTTTACAAGAGTAACCATTTCCTTTCCGAGAACATCATACACCTTAAGCTTCACATCGCTTCTCTCAGGAACAGAGAAAGAGATGGTTGTAGATGGATTGAATGGATTCGGATAGTTCTGCTGAAGATCAAACCTTACAGGAATTTCAAGATTGCTCTGAGAGATCGAAGTCGGTATCTCATTTACAAATCTCATTGCTCCGTCAAGCAATCTTCGGACCGTGGAAGCATTCGGAGAATTCAATGACGGTCTTAAGGATTCAACATCAACTCCAAAGACCGCAATATTTGCGTTCGGACCAATTCTTCCGATTGCGTTCATTGAGTCAGGGTGTTGTTTGAACCTGTACAGATCAAACAATTGGGCAGATGGAACTGTAGCCGATTTTCTGATCACATCCGGCCAAGGGCCAACTGTGCTGTCTGTAATACCTGTATTGACAGTCATTCCTGTTAATCCTTTGTTGCCTGTTGACCCCGGCCTGTCCGCAATAAATTCAAAACCGAGTGACTCTCTTGCAAACTGTGCATCATAATATGTTGATGCTGCTCTGTCAAGATGATAGCCAATATCTTCAGCAAAGATCACAAGTTTTGCTTTGCTTATCACAGTGGTTCCTCCTGATGCAAGATATGACTTCAATGAATCCTTTACAACATTGGACATGATCGAAGTACCTTCTCCTAAGAGAATTACTGACTTGTAACCTCTGAATGAAATAGATGCAGTTCCTGTGTTACTCTTTCTATTGTAGATATCAAACGTTGAACCGAGATTGCTGAGATTTGCCATGACTGAATCTCTTGAAGCTCTTCCTGTCGCTGATGTTGAATCATAAACAACCATCACGTCACCTCTTGATTGTCTCTTGAATGTGATGCTGTAAGTCTGTGCTGACTTCAGTGAATCAACAGAGTTATAAGCCCAAACGGCCCACTGTCCTGAAACTGAATCTCCCGGATTAAGCCCGAGTCCCTGCAGGATACCGTCAAGAGCAGAGTTAACAACGCTTAGCGAAGAATCACCTCCGGAATTATTTGAAGGCAACGAAAGGAGCACTGATGAAATATTTGGTGAACCGAATTTCCATTTATAAGTTGTGCCTTCCCCTGATCTTGTCCAGTTGATATTGATCTGCGAAGAATTGTTTGCAGAAGTAGTTACTGAAATTCCGTTCGGCGGAGATGAAAGATTAAAAGTGGAAAGCAAAGGTCGTTGCCTTTTAAACGTAATTGCTCTCGGACCGTTGATTGATTTGAGCGAATCAACATTCGGCAATACTCTGTGAGACCAGACATCCCATTGACCGACAATTGAATCTCCCTGATTCACTCCGAGACCGGCAAGAATATTATCAAGTTGTCCTGAAGAAACAGTTATTGAATTGGTTCCGGCAGGAATAGTAATTAGTCTGACATTTGGTGACGGACTTCCGAAAACCCATTTATATGTAGCACCAGTTGCGCTGGTATCCCAGGTAATCGTGTATGGAGTTGAACTGTTAGGCAGAGTAACAATCCTTGCACCTGCTGATGGAGTTCTTAATTGGAACGGATTGAGAACAGGAACATTTGTCACTTCAACTTTTTTCAGCATCTTGTGAACATTCAATCTTCCTTTAGATAGTACAAGACTTTGCAGTGATGCAAGTGTATCAACACTTGAAAGGATATATTGCTTGAACAGAAGAGCTGCAGAATCAGGATCAGATTTTGCAAGCTGTATAAATACACTGCTTGCGCCTCCATATATTAGTCCTATAGCGCCGGTGACTTGAGGAGTTGCCATTGAAGTGCCAGTCAGCAAACCGTAACTGCTTCCGGGAATAGTTGAAAGAATGCTTGTTCCGGGAGCTCCGAGATCCATATTGATAGGACCGTAACCTGCTCCGGAATTCTTCACATCAGTATTTGTAGTATTTGTTACTGAGATAAGATAGTTGCTGGGGCAAGCAGTCGGGATGTCTCCTTCAGTATCAATGTTAAGATTTATATTGGGTCCGGCTCCTGCGCTTAGAATTCCAACTGCGCCGAGTGAATCAAAGAATCCGCACCATAGCGGATAATTTGCGGGCTGTCCTCGATCAACACCGAATGATGAATTCGTTGCAACAACAAAAGCACCCTGAGAGCCGTTAGATTGATTATACAATTTCCTTTGTTTGTGAGCATAGCCGTATGCCTTAACAACGCTTTGCTCAAGCGAAGGTGAATTGCCGTATACAATCGGCATTGTCTTTACTTTCAAATTAACACCGGCAACTCCAAGTCCATTGTTTCCTATTGCCCCTGCAATTCCTGCACAATGTGTCCCGTGATTGTTTGCGGGAATTGTTCCGTTGTTTGTTGAAGCATTCCATCCGTTAATATCATCAATATATCCGTTGTTGTCATCATCGATTCCGTTCGCGGGAATCTCCCTCCAGTTGAGCCATGTATCCAGATCAGGATGATTCGTCTGCTGCCCGCCGTCAACGATTGCCACAACTATCGTGTCATTCATTGCAGTTACTCCGCCTCTTGAAAGTTCCCATGCTTCAGGTCCATCAATATCAGCATCAGGCGTGCCTCCTGTTTGTCCCGTATTGTTCTTGTCCCATTGCTCGGCAAACCGGGTATCATTAGGCGTAAATGATCTTTCTTGAACGTAGTGATTGAACTGCGCCACTGCAACATCATCATTTCTCATCACACTCATCAGAGCATCAACTGCAGCTGACCTTGAAACATCATACTGATAAAGATGAATGTTCAGATCTGCTACCAGAGTCTCTTTGTGTACAAGTCCGATTCCTGTGTAATCATTGATAAGTGATTGCGCATCAATGCCATGCTTAAGCATGACAAGCAAATCGCCTTCCTTGTAATTGCTATCTTCGTGAAAACTTGTAAGATTGTTCTCGCTTGTTGTTTCTTTGCCCGGGAAAAACAAAACAGACATAATTAATACAGCAAGAATGGCTGAAGTAAATTGTTTCATGTTCTTTTTTTTTGGATTATTGCAGTTCTGAGAACCGCGGTTGGGGAATGTTTGTATTTGAACTTATGATAGAGGTCAGACCTTGATCATTTTCCTCGACAATGTGCCGTCTTCATTCTCAATTATCGGACCTTCAGATTGCCAACCTTGCTCAACAAGGTCTATCTCATTTTTCTTAAGGTCATCGAGATTCTTGCCAACGGCAAATGATACTTCTTTTGTGTTTTCGTCTTTCATTTTAGTTCATTTTAACTCATGCAATTCTTTGATTCAATACATAATTACAAATAAGACAAAATAAGTCGGATTTTAAAAATGGGTATAAGAGTTGTTAGATTGGATTGAAAACTTTCCGGAATTTATGAACGACAAATTGTTGAGACAGACAACTTTCTGTTTACAGAGCAAATCATCATGCAATCAAAATGAGATAATCTCTAATATTGAAAAATTGTCTCCGAAAATTAATGAGGAGATTTTTTACAATGTCAGTAAAGCTTCAGAAAGTAAATTCATAAGCCACTTTGAAATATTTTCTTGTATTTTGAAGCTTCTCACCATTTAGATTGAATACAAGATAAACATTGCTTCCGGCAAAGAACTCATATTGGAAGATCGAATTCCAAAGTTGATTGTTTGTGTAAGTATCGTTCTGATAATATGATCTGACATAGAACTTATCGAACACTTTCCAGTCAATGCGGGTATTGATGATAGTTCTCTTTACATCTGCAAGATCAATGAAGTTTACGCTTGCCCCGAATGACAATCTGCTGAACAGGAATATGTCAGCGCCGAGATAGGGATTCTTAATAAAGTCTCCAAAGTATGGGCCAAAAAAGTATCCTGCATACAAAGAAGTTTCGCCAATATAAAAATTAGCGGAATACTCCTGAGCAAAATTTTCTCGGGTAATAAGATTGCCGTTCTCATCATAATCATTTGGCCTGTTGTATTCAAAGTATTGGTTGATTCTTATGATGTCGTTCAGTTTAAAATTCAGACTCTGGCTGAGTCTGTTCTGCAGATTAAAATTATCCGTAAAGAATCCATCGGCATGAAGAACTCTTCCGCGGTAATATCCGCCGGAAACATTAATGTCACTGAAATACTTTCTGTCATAGGCAAAGTGATAACCGCCGGAAGCATATACTTCATCAAAATTATTCTCAAGTCCTATCTGACTGTTGAATGATGTCGATGCAGAAAATCCTCTGTTAACTCTGTTATATCCAAAATCTGCAAAGGGTCCGCCGGCATCATTATACTGATAAAAGCCGTAAAGATTGTAAGCGCTTCCTTCCTGCGGATTTCCTTCCATGGAATTCCAGCTGTTGACAAACTGCGCACCTAATCTGAGAGGATTGTCGGGGAATCTGTAGAATCCATCAAAGCTCATGATGTTTTCCTTATATGTGGTTCCCTGATTTTGCGAGTGGATATACATTCCGCCGAGATTGAAATTCTTAAAGTTCATGTTGGGGCGAGTAACGAAGAAATTCCTTTTGTTGCCGTCTGCGTCCCGGTCGTCAACATAAACTGTACCTGCTTTCAAAAGATCTGATCTGTATGTATAGTTGAATCCGTAACCAATGTTATCTATAGCACGAGTATAAAACAGATTTATGGGAGTTCTGAAGATGTCAAGATCCTTGCTGAAGAAGGGTCTTTTTTCCTGAAGGAAGATCGGCCTTGCATAAAGAGAAAATCTGAATGGATCTGCTTCAAGAGTTGATTCATCCGGATAGATCGTTGCCTTAAGTTTATGATTTTCATACGCGGCAATGAGATCACCGCCAACTCTTATGGTATCACCCAAATCATTGAAGCTTTGTGCAACCCCGAATGGGATTGCACTTACATCAATATTCAGTTTGTCTTCAAAAGGAGTTATGAGGTCAAACTTATACATGTTCTTTACGGTCAGGAGTTCACTGTCAGGTATGATTGAATAATAATAATAATTTCCGTCTTCCTTATATGAAAACAATTGTAAGTCGATTCCAATCTGTTTCTTGTTCTTGTTTTGCATTTTTCCAACCGGTATCACCACCTCAGTCTGAATATGTCCCGGCTTTCCGTTCTCTGCTTCTTTGATTATAGTTGACTTAACATCCCATATCCAGTCCCATTCATAAGACTTATTTCTCACGTTGTAAACAGCCGCATCTCTTTGATTATTTAAGAAACTGAATGAGAAGACATATCCGTTTTGGTTTTTGTTTTCCATATCCAAGAGAATGAAGAATTCATTTTCATCTTCAGTGCTTCTGTCACGCGTAACAGATTTGGATATAATTTTTCCCATTGGATAGTAATCGAATGCAAAAAACAGCGCATCCTTATTCTGCTTGACGTACACTACAGTGCTGTCAATCTTGTTTATTCCGTCTGCTTTGGGAATAAACTGGTAGAATTTTGTAAACACTTTGGCACCTGCCCACTCCTTACCCAATATCTTACCATTGACTTCAGGAGCTTCTATGCTGAAGCTCTGTGGCTGTGACTTTGCAATGAGGGTTGCAAAGAAGATTAATAACAGGGAAAGACCGGTAATAGATGCCTTCATATTCTTGTTCTTTTGATTCTCCCTGCATTAACGTAAATATTATGCAGATGTTTCAACTTTGCACAACCGCCCATTTATTGCTTATTACGATATTGAAACTGCTTGGTTTTTAGGAATTTCGAGGTGCGAACAAATAAAGTGCGGGAGGTATAATGAACAGCAATACAGGAGATAAATCCAGCAAATTGGCTTGAGGCAAAAGCATTAAAGCAAACAGGATATACAATGGTGCAAAAAGCATAGAGAATTTAAAGACCTTATCACCTATGATAAGAGATTTATAGGACATAAATATGAGTATTGATGTAATTGCAATCAGTGCCGGGAAGTTGACAACTGCCAGCGCATCCGTTACTCCCGCAATACGTAATCCGTAGAAGCTTTTGAGCAGACCTTCAACAACAAGCCAGCAAACAAGTGAAGCAATCACAGTAATAATTGTTCTTAACTTGAACAATATTCCGATACTGAACTGATAGATCATATAGAATAAAAGCAACGCAAGTATCTGGGACTGGTTCATCGCACCGAGAGTAATGATCAACGGAAGTATAAAGTCCCTTTTCATGGCTATCAGCAACAAACCGATTGCAAAAAATGTAAGATTGAAGATAGCTGCTTCTGTATAAATGTTCTGTATTACAACTGACAAAACCACTTGTATGATCAGCAGTCCTGTAATACTTTGATTTTCATCAAAGTAAATTCTCAAATAGAAATAGAAGATGAGAAAGAATGCAATGAATGAAAACAGCGCAATAATTTCAAAAGAATACAGTCGTAACTTTGTATTATTTACAACAACGACACCAATTAATTTTTGTACCGAATAAGTTACTGCAGGAGTTAGTATTGAATATTGCTGAGGTGTTTCCTCCTGACCGGTAAGAATTCTTTGCTGAAGTTCATACTTTGTCGCTGCCTGAGGTTTGATAATTCTTCCATCTACTATAAGGTAAGATATCATCCCGAGAAGAAGCACCATGAAGTATGCCGGTCTCATCATATTATTCTAATTACAATGTTCATTATGTCCGAATCCTTTCCGGCTCTGCATCTGTGTTTTCCGTGAATTCATTTGTCAATACCTGCAGGCTCATTGGAATCAGAATAAGAAATGCAGGCAGGAACTTGGCAAGCTGAGAAACAATTGCAAACAAGAAGAAAACAGCTACATAGGGAATCAGAGAAACTAGCGCGAAGCGAAAGAACTTATTGCTTCGCCGGAATGAAATAATGCTGAGAACTGCAAAGACTGAAACCATTACAATCCAGAGTTCAACAATTATTTTCCATGTATTTATATTTGTAGTCACATTATGTCTGACTGTATATACAGACTCCTTGAATCCAAATATATAACGAAGCAAAAGATATCCTGCCAGCCAGACAACAATACAGAAAACAGCATTCATAATTGCCTTCTTGTCTTTCAGTCTTCCCTCATAGAAAAGAAATGCTGCATAGAACAACAGCAAATAATTGATCTGGTCACGGTTGAACACACCAACAGCAAATACCAAAGGAAGGAATTTCTCCTTTTTACTAAACATGAGATATAGCCCTATAAGATAAAACAGAAGTGTAATGTAATCACCCTCCTCCCAAATGCTTGAGATTCCAAGAGGAATGACAACTTGCAATAGAATAAGTCCTATGGTGCTTGCATTTACACTGAAGAAATTCCTGAGAAATTTATAGAACAAAGCATAAATTCCAAGAAAGACAACGAACACAATTATCTGATATGAAAGGACGTGACGCTCCGCAGCATCAGTCATTACAGGCGAGAGGACTGTCTGAATGAAGTTGCCCAGAACCGGCTTCATGATCCTGTACTGATAAGGCGGCTCCATAGTTCCTTCAAGAATCGACTCCTGAATTTTCATCCTCTGCGAAACATCCGGAAAGATCGTTCTTTCGCTGATGATCATATAAGAGATCATTGTCAGCAGAAGTATGACAAGGACTTCCGGCTTGAGCAGTTTATTCAAATCTCTTGTATTCAACTATTGGGCTCTGAGTAAATATTATAAATATTTTGCTTTTAGATTTTGCATAACGTTAGTAATAACATCGCTTGTAATTTTGGCAATAAATGGAATTAAAGAAAGTCATCAATGAAAATT
>CALEVL010000335.1 GCA_937924675.1 uncultured Ignavibacteria bacterium
ACCTCGCACCAAAATAATCGTACAGATTCTCGTCATCCTCTTCCTTCCCGGTAAAACCAAACTTCGTTGAATCTCTGTTGTAAATTCTTCCCTGCATTTTATCGCCCCACATATCCCCCGCCAAAAGCACGCGGGGGCAGGCTCCATCCTCTGCGGAAACTAAGTTGAAGTTGTCATCAACAATTGCCCGAACAGAGCCAAGATGATCTTTGAAGAAGTAGTATTTAGTGCTTCCCTTAATCTTTCCAACTATATCATTTCCCCATACATACCATTCGGTTAAGGTATTGCCGGAGTATGTTGCAAGCTCTTTTCCGTCAACGCTTCTTGCATAGTGTTCGTTATTGTATAGAGTCCAGCCGTTACCTGGATTCGATGTGTTGTTCCAATTCAGCACAGGTCCGGCATTGGCATTGTTGTTCTTGTATGTGAGCTTGCGCACTCTGTTACCTGCTTCATCATAGAAATATCTTGTTGCAAAGTAATCAATACGAGCAGGAGGTGTGCCTCTCTTATGGTATATTTCTATGAGCAGATTTCTGTGGTCGTAAGCAGCGGATGTGTTCTTGTTTAGTGAATCTGTTTTCACGTTGCCATTGAGGTCATACTGATACTGATCTGCCGTGCCTGTTACTTTTCTCAATTTGTTGGTTCCGGAATAATACTGATACGCGAAATCATCCTGCATTACACCGGCGTCGCCGTATCGTTTGAGCGTAAGAATGTTCCCGTCTTTGTCGTAAGTGTTCTCCACTTTATATTCATTGGAGCTTCCGGCAAAGTTCGTTGCGCTAAGCAGGCGGTTGCTTTTGTCATACGTAAACTTGTAAACAAGATCTTCCATGTTGGAAAAGTAATCCCGATATGAGCCGTACAACTCCTGCTGAAGTACGTTGCTGTTCTTCAGATAGGAGAGATTGTAAATGAACTCGCTGTTGTGTGCATAAGATGATGTTATTCTGCCGCGGTTGTCGTAGCCGAGTGACGAACCTGTGAAGCCTCCGAGAAAATTATTAGTAACAATAAATGAGTTTGGATTGTATTCATAATCCGTAAACGACTGATAGGATGACGGATCGTCATAAGACTCCGGTCCTTCATAAGTATCAACCGCCTGCAATCGTCCTGCTTTATCATACCTATACCTGTATCTCTTAAAGTCTGCGCCAATGTTGTAATTCAAACTCTTCACCATGTCCTGCGAGTTGTATTCATAATTAACCGTCTTCAATTCAAGGCCGTCAAGCATCAGCCACATTTTTTTCACTCTCCCTCTTTCATCATAACGGTAATACTTGTAGTTCCAGTTGTCAGACTGCCTGGTCCTGAAAGCCGTTGAAGCAAGCCTGCCCTTCGTGTAGTTAGGCAGGTCGTAAT
>CALEVL010000336.1 GCA_937924675.1 uncultured Ignavibacteria bacterium
GCCAAAGCTCACAATTTCTTAACGGCAATTAGGATGAGGCCTGTCCGCCGTCATTTACTTCAAGTGAGTAGTAATTCGACAGGCGGGCGGGTTGTTTTTCCGAACCGGATTTTTTCTAACTTTCCAACTTGATTTCGAAAGAATTTTCGAAATGCAAAATCGTTTTGGACAGATATGATTTGCAGACTTGATTTAGTTTGATTTATGGTTTGAAAAAGAAATTGTCATTAGTTAAGTTGCAGTTTCCCGTGGGGCTATAGCTCAGTTTGGTAGAGCGTCTGAATGGCATTCAGAAGGTCAGCGGTTCGACCCCGCTTAGCTCCACTATTTTAGAACATCAACAAAACAATCAGGAAATGTTTGCAATAGTAAATATCAAAGGCAATCAGTACAAAGTTCAGGAGAACCAAAAAGTTTTCGTCCCTAAGCTCAAAGAAGAAGTTGGAACCAAAGTAACATTTGATGATGTACTTCTTTTTTCAGCAGATGAGAACACATTTGAAGTTGGCGCTCCAAAGCTTTCAAAAAAGATTGAGGCCACTGTGCTTGATCATGTAAAAGATGACAAAGTCGTAGTGTTCAAGAAAAAAAGAAGAAAAGGCTACAAGGTCAGAAGAGGGCACAGACAGAATTACACTCAGATTTCAATAGACAAAATTTCCTGAGTAGAATCCAAAAAGAATTTTTAAACACGCAAAAGGAACTATAAAAAATGGCACATAAAAAAGGACTCGGAAGTTCCAAGAACGGAAGAGATTCACAGTCAAAGCGGCTTGGAGTAAAAAAATTCGGCGGTGAAGTGGTCAAGGCCGGAAACATACTCGTCAGGCAAAGAGGTACAAAGTATCTTCCTGGTTCAAACACCGGCCTTGGAAGAGATTACACAATTTTTTCAATGATTGACGGAAAGGTCAGCTTCAGTGACAAAAAGGGCAAAAAGACACTTCATGTCCTTCCGCTTGAGACCGCGTAAGTTTTAAGCTAACTTTTGAATGTGAGGTTGTTCCGTCTTCGGAATGACCTCTTTTTTTTGTGAAAAATTAAATACATACAAAATGAAAGTCACTGTAATAGGCGCCGGTAATGTTGGCGCAACAGTAGCCAATGTGGTTGCACAAAGGGAACTGGTTAATGAAGTAGTATTGCTTGACATAAAGGAAGGAATTGCCGAAGGTAAAGCACTTGACATATGGCAGACCTCCGGAGTCAGTAATTTTGACAGCAGAGTTGTAGGTGTAACGAATGATTATTCAAGGACAGAAGCATCTGAAGTTGTTGTCATTACTTCCGGTCTTCCGAGAAAGCCCGGAATGAGCAGGGATGATCTGATTACAACAAATGCAGAAATCGTAAAGTCAGTTACAGAAAACGTAATACTGCATTCACCGGATTCATTCCTGATCGTGGTCTCAAATCCACTCGATGTAATGACATATTGTGCTTACCTGACATCCAAATTTCCATCTCACAGAGTCATGGGAATGGCAGGAATTCTTGATACTGCAAGGTATAGGGCATTTCTTGCGGAGGCATTGGATACTTCGCCAAAGGATATCCAGGCAATGCTTCTCGGTGGTCATGGTGATACGATGGTTCCGCTTCCAAGATATACAACTGTCAGCGGTATTCCGGTTACGGAGCTTATTGATGAGACCAGACTAAATGCCATAGTGGAAAGAACAAAGAAAGGTGGTGGAGAATTGGTTGCGCTTATGGGAACTTCTGCATGGTATGCTCCCGGAACAGCAGCAGCACAAATGGTTGAAGCGATTGTCAGAGATCAGAAGAGAATTCTTCCGGTATGTGCATGGCTTCAGGGTGAATACGGATTGAAGGACATTTATCTGGGTGTACCCGCAGTGCTTGGTAAGAATGGAATTGAAAAGATAATAGAACTCAAGCTTAATGATCATGAGATGAAATTACTTCATGATTCTGCCGGATCTGTCAAAGAAGTTATGTCAGTAATGGATAAGATCAATTCAAAGAAATCTTTCGACTTTTAAGAATCTAACTACGGCGCCCTGACTTCAGGGCGCTTCTACTTTTTCATTCTCAGAATGAACTTTGTTCCGGAAGAATCTGATGTGAAGTCAAATTCATCAACAAGAGATCTGATAATGAATATTCCTCTACCGCTTTCCTTAAATAGGTTTTCATCAGAAGTAGGGTCAGGTAATTTGTCAACATCAAAACCTCCTCCTTCATCCTTTATCATAACGCTTATCACGGAAGTATTATGAGAGATCTCTGTGTATACCCTCTTTGAAGGATCCTCTTTGTTACCGTGAACAATCGCATTTACAATTGCCTCCGAACTTGCTATTTGCAGGTTTATAAACCTGTCTGCGGCTAAGCAGAATACTTTGTTTACAGATTCAAGAAGTTGCTCGAATCTTTGAATCTCGCTTCTTCTTGATTCCAGAATCAGTTCGTGTTTTTCCAAGAGTAATCTTTAAAAGTTAGTTCCGGCAGAATTCACATGTTCCAAAGAAGATTCAATGAAAGATTCAATGACTCGTCACTGTATCCTCCAATGCTGTTCCTAATGAAATCTACACCGCCGGTGAAATTAATGATTGATCCTTTATTTAGGTATAGAAATATCTTTCCATACGGTCCGTAAGATCTGTATATGCCTGCAAGAGTCTTCTCCGCATTTTCATATCTGTAACGGATTTGCTGAAAGTAACGGAAACCCGCTGAGAGTTTTAGCAGATCATATGGTCCATAAATCAGTTCAGGTGAGTAGAACTGTTCCTCAAAATAATTCAAAGGTTTAACTGAAAAATCTCTGTTGTTAAACTGCCCTTGCTCATATAGCTTGAGCTCTCCTGTAAAGAGAATTTCAAACTCAGGCAACAGTATATAAGATGTGGAGTCCCTTATGCTTAACTGCCTGTAAGAAAAACTCTGTACCTGAGAAACAATATCTTCAAAATCATATACAGTGTAGTTTGCAAGAACCTGAACGAAGTTTCTTGTGATGAGTCCCTGCAGCGGACTGAAATTGCTCAATGAAGAAAGTCTGTAAATCTTATTGTTGTAATTGTTTGCACTCCTCTGGGAGAAGATGTAACTCAATGATGAGCTTATGTAGTCAAATTTTGTCTGTATGTCGAAATTTCTTAAATTATTGTATCCGTGCAGAACAAATATGTTCATCTCAAATTCATCGCGGTCATCATAGTTCTCTTCAAAGTCAGTATCATACTTCAGAAGTGATACAGAGCCCGAAGTGGAAAGATAATTTGTATTTGACAATGAATATCGAATCTCTCCAAGCAGACCGGTTCTTCTGCTGTTGTTGTTCTTGTTTTTCTCGGCTTTCTCAAGCTCGTTCAACTGTGCAGGTGTAAGCCCCGATGTGTTGATCAATGAATGGTTTTCCGAACGCTCTATGTAAAACATTCTTGCATTTGAGTAGATTTGATCTCTTGTATAATCGACAGATGCAGACAATTCAAGATTGTTTTCCACGACCTTTGAATCATACAGATTATCTAATAAAGCATTTGAAGAACTTGATCTGTACTTGTACTCCTTAGTGATGAGTCTGTTGAAATAGTTTCCGGCAAGAGCAACTCCGGAGAATTCATTCAATCTGTAATTAAGTCCGTCCCCAACAAAGAAATAATTCTCTGACCTTGTTTCGGAATTATTCTTCACCCCAAACTCATTTGAAACAGACTGAGATGCCGGGAAAAAGAAATCATTGCTTGCGCTGTAGTATCTGAATGAACCGGTATTGTCAGCGGCCTCCGAAAATCCTTTGTAAACGCTTGCCCCAATATCGTAGTCATGGCTCATCTTTCCTCCAAGATCTTCATAAGCAAGGACGAGCTGACCGTTTGTCATGTAATCATTTATAAAGTAGTTGCCGGCAGTTGCGCTCAGAATTCCGCTGAATCCTGAATTAATTTCTCCGATCTGATCTTCTTTCTTATACCCTGCTTTAAGATTAGTTGAGATCTCCGGCAAAGGGAAGTAATCAAAATTTGAGAAAAGAAAACTGCTGTTGTTTCTGTTTGTTTCAATGTTCTTGTCATCAGTAAGAAAAATATTCTGGAATCCTGCTCCTGCATTGAGTTTCTCGGACAATCTGTAATACACTATTGTTTTGAAATTATTGAAATCACGCGAAAAATTTCTCTCAAGCTTGGAAACATTGGACTGGAAATAATCACTTGCTACAATTCCCAGGTTGTCATAAACAGTGTTGTAGTTGAAAACCGTATTCAATCCTGCCAGATTAATATCATCTATAAAATTTGTTCTCAGAAAGTTTCCGTAATACGAGGAATCATAAGGCATAATTACAGTCTGCGATTGACCTTCATGAATGAATAACATAAACAGCAACAGAATGGCTTTAGTCAAACAGGTTTTCATAGGAAAGCCGTTTTACTTCTGATTCTTCCCGCAGACTTCTGAACAATCCTTCAAGATCCGTATAATTCTCAAGATTTTTCAGATCACCTGTTCTTGTATCAAGAACGACCCTTCCCTTATCAATTAGAATAATTTTAGAAGAAACTTTTTCCACTGTATTAAGCAGGTGAGAACAATACAAAATTGTCTTTCCCAAAGAAACAAGATGGGTTACCAGATCCTGAAATACAAAAATAGAATTAGCATCCAAACCGTTTAGCGGTTCATCAAAGCATATAAGCTCAGGATTGTGTATCAATGCAGAAGTGATCAGAACTTTTTGCTTATTCCCTTTGGAGAGATTGCCTATGGACTGATCCAGCAAACCGGAAAAATCAAACAACTCAGCAAAATTATTAAGCCGCCGGTTCAGTAATGCCGTTTCTATTGATCTTGCAGTGCCTATAAATTCAATATATTCTCTTGGAGAAAGTGAATTGAAAATATTTGGAGCTTCAGGAACATAGCCCACAATCCTTTTAACAGCCACGGGATCTTCTTTAACATTGATCCCATCGACAAATACTTCGCCACTGTCAAAATCAAGCACACCGGTAAGTATCTTCACTGTTGTTGACTTACCGGCTCCGTTAGTTCCTATGTAACCGCAGATTTCACTTCTTGATATTTCAAAGGAAACATTATCAAGCGCAGTTACTCCCGGATATGTCTTGGTCAGATCTTTGACAGAGATCATGTTAATCGGCAAAGATCTCTTCAAAGAATTGTTTCATTGCAATCCATGACCTCTTGTCTGCATTTTCGTTGTAAGCAGCCCCTTTTGAATTGTCATTGCCGGCGTTCTTATCCGTAAAAGAGTGAACTGATCCGCTAAACTCTACAAAGACCATATCAACTTTTGCATCAGCCATTTCTTTCTGAAACGATGCCTTGTCTTCAGGTGTAATAAACGGATCATCAGCACCGTGCAGGATCATCATGCTTGCTTTAATGTTTGATGCATCATTTGTTCCGCCGGATTTAAGTCCGCCGTGAAAACTAACTACACCATCAATATCTGCTCCGCTTCGAGCTAATTCAATAACACCGCTTCCACCGAAGCAATATCCGATAGCAGCAATCTTAGTCGGATCAACCTCCGGCTGCTTCAGCATTTCATCTAATCCTGAAATGATTCTTTCACGCAACAGATTTCTGTCTGTGTAAAACTTTCCTGCTTCCTTAGAAGCTTCCTCAGGTGATGCAGGTCTGACCCCTTTACCATATACATCTACAGCCATTGCAAAGTAACCCGATTCAGCCAGCATTCTGGCACGCATTTTTTCATATTCACCCAGTCCTTTCCATTGGTGAACTATTACTATGCCGGGCATCTTGCCGCTGATTGAATTGTCGTAAGCAATGTATCCCTGCATAGTATTGCCTCCGGAAGTGTACTCAATGTCTTTTGTGATTATTTCTGACTTCAGGTTCATTGATGCAATTGAAATGAAGATTAGTGAGAATAAGATTACTACAAAATAACGCATGACGTTCCTTTCATTTTTTTGGCAAGTATAAGGCATTCAAGCATTTGATATAATACAAAAAACTGTACGCCTAAAATGGAATTAAACACATTGATTGTTTGTCATATATTTGGCGAATTCAAAATTATGATTTTAGAATCAGATCAGAAAGACTATCGCGAGAAAATTGAAGCGGATGAAGACAGGGCAAAGATTTATTCGTCTATATTCTTCAGCTTTTGTTTTGTTGCAATATTGTGGATAGTTCATTTCATACAATGGTCTGTGCAAACAGACTTTGGCAAATACGGAGTTCTTCCCAGAGATCTGAAAGGGATAAGCGGAATTCTTACCGCTCCGCTTGTTCATGGTGATTTTGAACATCTGATATCAAATTCATTTTCACTGCTTATTCTTCTGTTCGGTTTGTTCTATTTCTACAGAACATCATCACTGACTGTATTCACATTGATTTATCTTCTGAGCGGAATGTTTGTCTGGATCATCGCCAGAAGATCTTTTCATATAGGTGCAAGCGGCATAGTTTACGGACTGGCTGCTTTTGTCTTTTTCAGCGGATTGTTCCGAAGAGACAAGAGATCAATGGCATTGTCACTCATTGTTGTGTTTCTCTATGGAGGGCTTGTGTGGGGAGTATTTCCAATTAAGCCCGATATATCTTTTGAATCGCATCTCTCCGGCGCACTAATAGGAGTAGCCCTTGCATTTGCATTCAGGAAATCAGATCCGCCACAAAAATATGATTGGGAAGAAGATGAGGAAGATGACGGTCTTGATTATGGAGATACTCCTGAGAAAATCGATGAGGTTGACAAGCTTTTCAACAATGATGATGATGATGATAAGAGGGGATTATTCCGGTGATCCTAAACTTCTATAGCACTCTTTAGCTAAAGCGAATAATCCGGGTAACGTGCCCACTTAAGGCGACATTGAATGAGGATGCAATGTGCAACACGAGGTAACTTCTGGATATGAGTTCGCTGATCAGATCAATTCTTCCTGCCCTTTGACGGGGATCATAACATTTTTGAAATTCATCTCAGTTAGATTTTTCTTAAGAGCTTCCTGCTGATCTATCTCTCCATGTACTAAATAAATATTCTGCATTCTGTTCCTGTCAAACTGATCAAAATATTCCCGGAGCTCGTCGCTGTCTGCATGTGCCGAGAATGAATTCAATACAACTACCTTTGAATTAACTGAATATTCTTCTCCAAAAATGCGGACACGCGGATCCGTTACTCTGCGGCTTTCGATGAGCCTTCGTCCAAGTGTATGCTCTGCCATAAATCCGACTATCAGCACTGTGTTGGCGGGGTCTTCAATATTGTTTTTTAAGTGGTGAAGAATTCTGCCTGATTCGGCCATGCCCGAAGCGGAGACAATCATACACGGACCTTTGAATGAATTAAGGCGCTTTGATTCTTCAACATCTCTGACATATTTAACAAAAGGCAGATCGAAAACATCGACTCCCGAATGAATCAGTTGCATGAGTTCCTTATCATAGCATTCAGGATGCACTTTGAAAATGTCTGTTGCTCTTGCCGAGAGAGGACTGTCAACAAAAACCGGAAATTGCTTTATATCACCGCGTTGAAATATCATGGCAAGAGCATATATTATCTCCTGAGTACGCCCTACACTAAAAGCCGGGACAATTGTTTTACCGCCTCTTGCAACGGCATCCTTCAGCACTGTCTCAAGCTGCTTATACATATCTTCAGCTTTGTCGTGCACCCTGCCTCCGTATGTGGACTCCGAAATTATGCAGTCGCAATCTCCAAGAAACTCCGGATCACGCAAGATCGGCAGATCATGTCTTCCGATATCACCGGTAAAAGCAAACCGGATCTTTTTCCCTTTTTCATTTAAGTTAAGAACCACCATAGCTGAGCCGAGAATGTGCCCTGCGTCATAAAACTCAACTTCAACACTGTCGCCCAACCCATCAATAAAAAATTTCCTTCTGTAATCTACTGATTTGAAGTTCTCCATTACTTGTTTAGCATGTTCCACCTTGTAAAGCGGCTTGAAGGGATGCAGATTGATCTTTGCTCTTTTCTTATTAACATACTCAATGTCCTTTTCCTGAATATGAGCGCTGTCAAGCAGCATGATTGCGCAAAGATCTCTCGTTGCGCTTGTTGAATAAATGTCACCGCTGAATCCCTTTGAAAACAGCATCGGCAGATTGCCCGAATGGTCAATGTGTGCATGAGACAAGACAACACAATGAACTTCACGCGGGTCGAACAGAAAATTTCTGTTAATCTCATAGGCTTCCTCTCGCTTTCCCTGGAACAACCCGCAGTCAAGTAGTATTTTCTTGCCGTTTATCTCAATGAGATGCTGTGATCCGGTCACTGTCCTGTCCGCTCCGCAAAATTTGATCTTCATTCTCGTCTGCTATTTTTTAATTAATGGGTAATGCTGTTTAGTCTGTGTTTTGTAACAAACATGTTATCCCTAATTATGAATCTGTAATTAAGCTCACTGCCTTTGCTTATTCCGATTCTGGGAGTGCAAATGATATTATCCTGTTTGATCAAATTATTCCCGCCAATGATCAGCTCACTTGATCTGGTAAGGTCATGTCCATAAAATCCACGGTCTATACCAAGTGCAACGCAAAGCTTTCCCGGACCGTTTGCAAGTTCGACTTTGCTTCTCGGATAATTCCTGAACTGAGCCGCCATCTTTTCACCCGCGGTAATCTCACATGCTCTTATCAGGACGGCATTTCCTTTGCCTTTCGGACCGGTCACAACGTTAAAGCAATTGTGATTTCCATAGATAAAATAAACATAAGCAAATCCTGCAGGACCGAACATGACCTTGTTACGCTCAGTAATCCTTCCAAAAGAATGGGAAGCAGGATCATGATCTCCTATATATGCTTCAGTTTCAACAATCAAAGCACAAATTGTATTGCCGTTTATATTCCTGATGACGAATTTCCCAAGCAGCTCTTTTGCTACAATCAGTGTATCTCTTGAAAAAAATTCTCTGCTCAAAGGCTTCATAATATCAATCAACTTAAGCGGTTGTCAATATAGAAATTTCATAATTAAGGGAATATGGACATTTAAGCATTTTGTTGGGTTGATTTCTGACATAGGGCGGTGCCAAAACTTTCTCTTGTATGTTTACACTCATTAGGGTATTTTTACTTGAGTTTAATGAATACAGTATGGTGGGTTGGGAGACCCACTTTTTTTTTATGCAATCTGAAAATGCAATCGAAGAGATCGTCCGTTCTGTAATTGAAGAGACAGATTATAAGATCATAGATCTTATAATCCGCGGCGAAAAGCGTACAAAGGTTCTTGAATTATTTGTTGACCGCAGGGAAAACGTTAACATAGATGAGCTAGCCGGGATAAGCAGACGGCTTGAAGAGAAGATAGAATCAGGTCCGTTTGCAGGTGAAATGTCAAGGATTGTGCTTTCTTCTCCCGGAGCAGAGAGATCATTTAAGTTCATTTGGCAGCTTCAAAAGCATATCGGCAGGAATCTTGAGATTCTTATGAATGACGAAACAAAAGTGGAAGGTCGATTGCTTGAAGCAGATGAGGAATTGGGCCGCTTAAAGTTGGAAGTTGCCTTAGCAGGCAAGAAGAAATCTGAACCTGTTGAAATCGATTTAAATTTTGGTGACATCAGTGAATCAAGAGTTAAACTTAGTTTTTCGAAAAAATAATTTTCAAAGATATGAAATCTGAGATTGTAGAAGCCTTTACCATGATGGCAAAGGAAAAGAGCATTGACAGGGAGATCCTGATCAGTGTCATAAAAGATTCCTTCAATAAAATGATGGAAAAGAAATACGGAACTGAAGCAAGGTACGAGATTATTGTAAATATGGATAAAGGTGACATTGAGATTTTCCATTTCAAGACTGTAGTAGATGAGGTCATTGATCCGGGCAAAGAGATTGATGTTGAAACTGCGAAGGAAAGATCCGGAGAGGATTTTGAAATTGGTGATGATTTTGTGGATCAGATACAGATAGAGGAGTTTGGCAGAAGAATGGTAATTAACCTGAAGCAAAATCTCAATCAGAAGATCAGGGAAATTGAAAAAGAAGTTACCTTCAATACTTACAAAGACTTTGTAGGAGAAATAATTGTAGGCGAGATTTACCAGATCAAACCGTCTTCAATATTGTTGATTCATAATGGAAACGAGATTATTTTCCCGAAGGGTGAGCAGATCCCGAAGGAAAGATATAAGAAGGGTGATACAATAAGAGCTATTGTAAAGAGCATTGAGAAAAGGCAGTCCGGACCCCCACTGATAATTGTATCCAGGGCGGATGAACAATTTCTGTATAAGTTGTTTGAGCTCGAAATTCCTGAAATCTATGATGGAATTATAGATATCAAGGGAGTAGCGCGGGAACCTGGTGAAAGGGCTAAGATTGCAGTTACCTCAAACGATGACAGAATTGATGCTGTTGGTGCATGTGTGGGAATGAAAGGAATCAGAATTCATTCTATAGTGAGAGAACTCAGCAATGAAAACATTGATGTAATAAACTATACGGAAGAGCCTTCACTTTACATCTCAAGAGCATTGTCACCTGCTAAGCTGAATGACATTGAACTTGATCATGATAATAAGATTGCAAACATTTATGCAGACGAGGATCAGATAAGTCTGATTATCGGAAAGAGCGGACAGAATATCAAGTTGGCCGGCAAACTGACCGGATATCAGATTAATGTCGTTCGAATCGAAGAGGAAGCTGATGAAGAAGAAGATGATGCGGATGATATCGATTCAGAGGAAGAAACAGATGAGGCAGTTGAAAATACTGCCGACAATGAAGTTGCAGAAAGCAGCGAAGAAGAGCAGCCTGCAGGCTGATCTTGAAATTCAACATGCAGAAAAAAATTTTTCAACACTTAATAAGCGGATGTCAGAAACTCAGGAAAAGATAAAGAAAGAAAAAGTAATTTCTCTTGTTGCCAAGCTCAATATTTCTAAAGATGATCTTCTGGATTTTCTTAAGAGAAACGGAATTGAGGCAAGTGTTAATACAACGCTTCTACCGGAAGTAGTGGCCAAAGTATATTCTCACTACAAGAAGGATATAGAAAAAGAGAATAAGAGAAAAGAAAAAGTCAAGAGTTTTGAAAAGGAACATCATGCGGGACTTTCAGAAGGTGCTCAGATGCTCAGAGCTGAAGAAGAAAAGAAGAGACAGATTGAAGAAGAGGAAAGGGCGAGAAAAGCAATTGAAGAGGAGAACAAGAGAAAAGAGGATGAAAAGAGGAAACAGGAACTTCACGCATATATAGAAAGGAAAAAGCTGGAAGAGCAAGCTAAGGCCAAGCCAAAGGTTGCTGCAGAGAAAACCCGGCCGGTTGAGGTAAAGAAGGATAGGACAGTTGAACCCAAAAAGGAATTTGTTCCCGCGAAAACAGGTGATGCCGTAAAGGAAGTTGTGAAAGAAACCGTAAAGGAAGTTCCAGTTCAAAGACATGACAGGAAACCTCCTGAGAGAAAACCGGAGGAAACAAGAAGGCCGACGGATCAGGCAAAACCTCAGGAAAGGCAGCCGTTCAGACCTGCAAGACCGGGTGAACAAAGGAAGCCGCAGAATTTTCAGAAGAAACCGTTTCAGAGACCTCCGAGAAAAGATGGTCAAAACAAGATCACGCTGAAGGATGTTTCTGCAAAGAAGAAACCTGACACAGAGTTTAAGAAACCAATGCCAAGCAGGCCGCCGGTACAAACTACTTCATCTGACAACAGATTTGGTGATAAGAGATTTAAGGACAAAGACAAGAAGGAAAAGGATAAGAAAAAATTTGAGCTTGAGCAGGAAAGAAAGAGAAAGCAAAAGCTCGAGAAGACCCACAGATCAAAGGATGCGGCTCAGAAGGAAATTGATGATGCTATAAGAGAGACATTTGCAAAGATGGACGTTGACGGAGCTTCATCTGCCAGAAGCCAGGCAAGAAAAAGAAAAAAGAAGGAAAGAATTGAAGAAGAAAGGAAGATACTTGAGCAAAAGGAAGCTACAAAACACATACTCAAAGTAAACGAATATATTTCCACTTCAGAGCTTGCCAATCTGATGGAGATCGATCCGAGCGAGATAATAAAAGCATGCTTCAAACTTGGAATGATGGTGTCAATCAATCAGAGACTAGAGAAAGATCTGATCGAACTTATTGGTTCAGACTTCGGAATACAGATCGAATTTCTTAAAGAATATGAAGAAGATGTACTCGAGGATGAACCTGATAAAGCAGGTACACTCAAGAGCAGAGCGCCGGTAGTTACTGTGATGGGACATGTTGATCACGGAAAGACATCACTTCTTGATCATCTCAGAGAAGCAAATGTAGTTGAAGGCGAAGCAGGTGGAATTACTCAGCATATAGGTGCATACAAAGTAATTCTTGATAGCGGAAAATCAATAACATTTCTCGATACTCCCGGACACGAAGCGTTTACGGCCATGAGAGCAAGAGGCGGTCAGGCGGCAGATATAGTTGTACTCGTTGTTGCTGCTGATGACAGTGTTATGCCTCAGACAGTGGAAGCTATCAATCATGCCAGAGCAGCAGGAGTTCCGATAGTAATAGCAATCAATAAGATTGATAAGCCGGAAGCAAATCCGGAGAGAATAAAACAGCAGCTTTCAGAGAAAGAAATACTTGTTGAAGAATGGGGCGGAAAATATCAGTCAGTTGAGATCTCTGCCAAACATGGAAAGAACATCGACAAACTGCTTGAGAAAATCTTAGTTGAAGCGGAAGTGCTTGAACTTAAAGCCAACCCGGACAGGAATGCAAGGGGTGTAGTGCTTGAGGCAAAACTCGACAAGGGCAAGGGTCCGATCGCAACAGTACTTGTTCAGAAGGGTACGCTAAAAGTAGGAGATACATTTGTATCCGGAATGTTCAGCGGCAAAGTGAAGGCCATGTTTGATGAACGGGAAAACAAAGTTGAATCTGCGTTACCATCATCACCAATAGTCGTTCTCGGATTTGACGGAGTGCCGCAAGCAGGTGATACATTTATTGTGCTTGATTCTGAAAGAGATTCAAAGACAATTTCCATGAAGAGGCAGCAGTTAAAACGTGAACAGGATGTAAGGCAGGTAAGGTTCATCACACTTGATGATATTTCCAAACAGATCAAAGAAGGACAGGAAGTTGAGCTGAAGATCATTCTCAAAGCAGATACAGATGGTTCAGCCGAAGCTCTTGCTGATTCATTGCATAAGCTTACCACAAAAGAAACCAGAGTATTTGTAATTCACAAGGCAGTAGGCGCGATCAGTGAATCTGATATACTACTTGCAGAAGCTTCAGGAGCTATTGTAATTGGATTCAATGTCAGACCGAATCTTAATGCCCGAAAGCTCGCTGAAAAGAATAATATTGATATCAGACTCTATGACATTATCTACAAGCTGATAGAAGAGGTCAAGCAGGCTCTGGAAGGTATGCTTGCACCGGATATTTCAGAGGAAATAGTTGGTACAGTTGAAGTGCGTCAGGTATTCAAAGTGCCTAAGATTGGAAACGTTGCAGGATGCTATGTAGTAGATGGAAAGATCGTGAGAAACAACAGGGTAAGATTAATACGTGACGGATTCAAAATATTTGAAGGAACGATCTCATCATTGAAGAGAATCAAAGATGATGTAAGGGAAGTCGAGTCCGGATATGAATGTGGAATTGGCCTTGAGAATTTCAACGATATAAAAGTGGGTGACTTCATTGAATCGTTCAAACTTGTTGAGACAAAAAGGAAACTCGTAACACAATAGTTTGCATATATGTCAGTAAGATCTGAAAAAGTCGCTGAAGAGATCAAGCACCAGTTGAATACGGCAATGTCGAAAGACCTTTCCGAGATTCCCGGGCTTGGTCTTGTGACAATATCAAAAGTATTTATGGCACCTGATCTGAAGCTTGCAAAAATTTATCTGAGTTTTCTTGGTAATAAGGAACCTGTGGATAAATGTCTTGAAAAGATCAGCAGTCGCAAGAAGCATATACGATTCCTTCTTGCAAAGCACATTGTTTTAAAGTATGTGCCGGATCTCATATTCTATCATGATGATACAATTGAGTATGCGGATAAAATGCAGAAGATCATCAACGAGATTAACAAAGATGAAACAAAAGATTAATATTGCCCCTTCCGGAAGATTTAGAGCCCTCAGAATTGCACAATGAAGTAAAAGCTTCGCCTTTCGATAATCTCATATTTCTCGCAGACAAGCCTCTGGATTATACCAGTGCCGACATTGTCAGAATATTTAAAAAAGATCTGAACATAAGCAAAATTGGGCATTCAGGCACTCTTGATCCGAGAGCAACAGGACTGCTTGTTCTTTGTTCCGGAAAATTGACAAAGAAGATCACGGAGTTTATCGACTATGATAAATCATATGAAGGAGTTATCAGGATTGGCGCAACTACAAAGAGTTTTGATACTGAAACTGAAGAAGAAAATTTGACGGAGACTTCGCGTATTACAGATGCAGATTTGGAGAATGTTCGGAAAAGTTTTCTGGGCTTAATATCTCAGATGCCTCCAATGTATTCTGCATTGAAACACAAAGGGAAACCGCTTTACAAGTTTGCAAGAAAAGGAAGGGATATAGAAAGAAAGCCGAGAGAAATAAACGTAACAGAATTTGAAGTCCGGAGAATTAATGAAACTGAAATAGGATTCAGGATTTCTGCCAGTAAAGGTGCATATATAAGAACCATTGCAAACGACTTTGGAATGAAGCTTGGAGTTGGAGGTTATTTGAAAGAACTTCGAAGAACAAGAATTGGCGGTTTCAAGTTGGATGATTTTCAAAATAAGGTAAGGGATATCCCTTATAAAATATTTGAAATGACATAAGTTTGACTTGTTATACGCGAATCATAAACCAATGATTTTATCAATCACTTCAGCGTTTTGTTCAGAAGATTTATTCAGCAATCAATATACCCATTGCAATCTCGTAGTGATTGTGTTAGTTGTACCGGTCAGGTCAAGTTTGTCCAGATTGCTAAGTCCATAACCCAGAGTTACTCTCCAATGTTGAGTTGCCCACCAGTTTAAACCCAAATACAGTTTATTCAAAATGCCGCCTTCAATGTCTTTGTCATTCAGATCAAGTCTTGAGTATCTTGCAACAACTTCCCATGCACCTGAATTGCCTGTTGGCATTACTCTTCTGGCGTAAGCTGCTTTCTTGTCATAAGGTCTTTGTTCACCAGATATAACCCAGCTTCCGGTGAGATAAAATCCATTGAATGAAGGATTAGAGTGGTCATAAGTTGATGCCCAGCTTTGGACATACTCGGTGAGGAATGAAAAATTTCTATAGCTCCAAAGACCTTCCAGTCCTACACTCCATGAATGGTCTGCAGGAATATCCTTTGTGTCCACATAGTAGCTGCTGATATTTGACTCATTTCTTCCTCTGTACCTGAGAAGATTCTTTGCAGCCTGGTTGTACCTTGAACTAATGCCAAGATGCAGAAACTTCTTCCCGCTGTCCTGGTAAACAGGCAATCCGGTTAATCTGGCTGTGAACTGATTTCCGTTATCATCAAATGATATGTCCTTTGTGAACCAGTCATTAAACCATCCGATTGCAAAGGTCATCCTGTCATCATTAAATCCGTTCATAAATTTTATCCCATAGCTTCTGCTTTGAAAGAAAGGACTAAGTATCCTTTCCGTGAATGGAAGATTGGCTGCGTCTCCTACCATTTCATAGACAAATGTTTCCTTGATTTTTCCAACGGTGACTTTTCCAAGTAACTTATTGAGATATATTGAAAGGTATAAATCGGTAACACCAAACGGCGGATCTTCCGGACCCCTGTCAAGACCCTTGTACTCAACGCTCAGAAAATATTGAAGAGGGTTGCTGAATTTGAAACTTCCGGAAAACGTCATTCTGCCTGACCTTAGATCAACTCTGCTTTCCTGTTCACCAACCTGTTCTTTGCTTTCATTGTCCTGTGCATTCCATATATAGTCAACAATTGGGGCGAATCCAATTCTCATAGAAAATGCCTTGCCTTCAAACTGGCTCCACTTCAACCATTTCTTCGGAACATCAGGAATAAAAAACTTCCCGGATTTAGTCGCATCCGGCAATACATGTTTCTGTGTTGAATCAACAGGCTCAGTAAACTGAGCTTCAGCCTTGACTGAAATCAGAAAGCATAAAACAAGCAAGATTAAGAATCTCTGAAGAAAAGTTATCATTTCATTTGCAGGCTGAGTTTGTAAGTAGTGTTACAGTCAATCATATTTGAAAAAGTGAACATTTCAATGGGCACAAAATAGACAAATACAAAAAGAGTTGAAACTTATTGACTTAAATTGCTTTGGAAAGTTTTTGCGAATTGTGAATTTGATTTTGAACGGGGGTGACAGGTAATTTGCTATGCTGCATGTCTTGTAATTCAGATTCTAGCTGAATTCGGCGAACCAATCTCTAAAGCCATTACTTATTTGAAATTGCATTTTTATGTGTAGTTTTAAGTGATTCAAAAATGTCAATTCAAGATTTATAAAATCATATTATATGATTGCAATTGAGAATTCTCTATCAAGATAAAAATTGAAGTTGAATAAAAGCCGTGTATAAAGTAATTTGCCTTCCGATAAAGAGAGATGGCAGAGTGGTTGAATGCGGCGGTCTTGAAAACCGTTGTGGCCTTTGGTCACCGGGGGTTCGAATCCCTCTCTCTCTGCATGAAATATGTAATCATAAAAAAGCCTTAATTGTTAAGGCTTTTTTTGTTATGATACTGCCAATTCAAATTTTCCATATCAATAATGGAGAGTTCTATAATAACTAATCTTAAAAACATGAATAAATTAAGCGTAACTGTTTCCGGTCTTGTAATTCTCTTGTTTGGTGCAATGTTTTTTGGCTGTTCAGGCGTTAAGGACACAATTGAGAATGCAGAGAGATTAAGGTTCAAGCTCGGAACGATCGATAAGATCACAGTTGGTGGTGTCAACCTGAGTAATGTAAAGTCTCTTGATCAGCTTAACATAACTCAAAGTGCCGGTTTGCTTGCTACACTTGCCTCCGGTTCTCTGCCTACTTCACTTACCGTAAACCTTATTGCAAAAAATCCCGATACTTATCCCGGAGGCACAAAAGAGTCTTCTTCGCTAATCAAAGGACTCAGCTATAGACTCATTGTTGATAACAAAGAACTGATAACCGGAGATATTGATAAGACAATAGAAGTTCCGGGAGTGGGAAAGCAAGTAACAATTCCAATACCTGTCAAAGTTGATCTTATGAAAATGCTTGGAGACGGAGGTTTAGAAAGCATAATTAATCTTGTCAGCGCCATGAACGGAACCACAGGAGCTTCATCAAAAGTGACTTTGAAAATCAAACCAACAATCGACACATTTCTCGGAGGAATTGCAATGCCGGGTGAAATCGATGTGATAAGCAAGGAATTCAGATAGAAACTTTCCGGTTCAATTCATCAGGAATGATGAAATCTTATTCTGAACTAACTCAACGACTTCTTGACAAAAACTAATCTTCGTGCTACGACAAAGAGTATTCTTGCAATAGTTGCAGCAATACTCTTTTCCTTTTCAGAAGCAATTTCTGCAAACTACTTCATTTCAAACAACGGCAATGATAAGAACAACGGACTTTCTCCTTTGTATCCGTGGAGAACTATAAATAAGCTCAATTCAATGATGAAGGAATTCTCTCCCGGAGACAGGATTCTTTTTGAGAGAGGAAGCTATTTCGTTGGACAGATAAACATATTCTGCAGTGGGAATCAAACAGAGCCAATTATTTTCGGTGCCTACGGAGAGGGAATTGATCCGGTAATCAGCGGTTCACTTCCGATAAAGAACTGGACACTTCAGAAAGACGGAATATATCAGGCGCAAACAGATACAAACATTCGAAACCTTTTCATGAACGGAAAGCAGTTGATTCTGGCAAGATATCCTAATTCCGGCTATCTCAGGGTTAAGGAAAAATTGAGCAAAGCGAATTCGGGATTCAGAGACAATTCACTTAAGCAGAAGAAGGACTACTGGAAGGGTGCAAATGCAAGAATAAGAACTATCAATTGGGCATTTGAATACAGCGTTGTAAAAGGATTTCAGAACGGGACAGTTTTGTTGGATAAACCGACAAGCTTTCCGATAGAAGCAAACTGGGGGTATTACCTTGATAATAAGCTTTCAGAACTAGACACACTTAATGAATGGTTTTATCAGGAGCAGAAGAACGGAAAGGGAGTTGTATTTCTTAAACCGCCGCCTGGAGTGAATCCAAACACAGCATTTATAGAGGGGAGCTTCATCTCGCTCGGGTTCTATTCAAGCACAGATCTAGTTAATGTAACAGTCAGAGATCTCAGCTTTGTGAATCAGTCAGATATCGGGATCTACTTCAATGGAAATAACAGAGGACTAAGAATTGAAAATTGTTCATTCTCCCGTCAGAGTAAGAATGCAATTTACTTGCCAACTGAAAGCAGAGGCGTATCTGTTGTAAATTGCAAATTCTCTTCTATAAACGGTGAAGCCCTGTATATGCTTTCATCAAGAAGGGCTTTTATATCAAATAATATTTTTGTTAACACGGGAATGATCCCCGGTTATGGAACAACAGGTACCGCATTTGGAATGTCGGCAATTGTAATTCTCAGCAGCGATTCAAATCACGTTACGGAGAATTTCATTAACGGTGTAGGACATGACGGAATAAATTGCATTGGTCAGGGCAATCTAATAGAGAAGAATGTCCTTAAGAATATATTGCTATATTTGAATGATGGAGGTGCAATAAAGAGTTACGGAGAAAGAACAAAAGGAAATATCTGGAGAAATAATTTTGTAACAGATGTCTCAGGTTCACTGGCCGGAACCCCGGTTAACAACAGACTTCTGGCTTATGGAATTTATGCAGATGCTGGGTGCAGAAATATGTTGATAGAAAACAATACAGTTTCGAATTGTACCGGCTCGGGGATATTCCTTTATGAAGGATGTAATGATAACAACATAAGAAACAACACCTGTTTCAATAATCCGATCGCTATGAAGTTCAGATCGGATGCTAAAAATTCATCCGGGAATATTGTAGTGGGGAATAAGTTCATAGGAATCAAAGAGAATCAGTTTGCTACCAGGCTTATTTCAAAATCAGGAGGATTCAGGCCGGCAATATTTGAAAACAACATTTACGTATTTCCCCGTAATGAAGCGTTCTTTCAGTATGAAGGTACAGGAAAACTTGATGAATATTCTATAGATGATTGGAAGGCACTGCAATCCGGCAATGAAAGAATGCCTGTTGTAAAAAGTGGAGATCAGTACATACATCCTAAGTTATTCAGAAACATGACACCTGACAGTATCAGATATCTCCTTGATCCTTCAGTTGAATACGCTGACATTGATCAAAAGAAGGTCTACAGTTCGATCATGATACAGCCCTGGACGTCAAAAGTTCTGTTTGCGAATTCAGACAGGACCAAAGATCCTTTGGTGGAGATAGTCAACGGAAATCTGAGTTTCGGAAACCTGTCTTCGGGATTGTCTTCATCACCAAAATGGTTTATTATTTCGATGAAGAATATCGGTTCACAAGTCACAGTAAAAGCGCCGGAAGGATTTCTTATAAGCAGGGACGTTGACAGAAACTATGCCGGTTCGCTGTCAATTAGTCCTGAAATGCAGGAAAGGGACATTGTAATTTTTGTTAAGTTCTTACCAACTTCAGAGAAGAGCTACTTTGGATTTGCGGAAGTAAGTGTAACAGGAATTCAAAGACTAGTCAGAGTTACAGGATCTTCCAAGTAACATGTTGAGATTAATCAGATATGCATTTCATCAAATCGAAGATGCTTGTGTTAAGAAGAGATTTCCTGATACGAAGTGCGGAAGTCTTGACAGCAGTTTTGTACAGCTCAATTGATGATGAAACTTCTATACTTTTTCAGAAAGGATTTTGAATTCTTAAGTTTCAAAAACAGATGAGACTTTAAGAACTATCAATAGCCTGCAAAAACTTGTTCTCTGCAATCACTATTTCCAGGAACAAATGTGTTCTTGACTCAATTCTCTTCCTGACAATCCCTTCTAATGCTTCGGCTGTTGCCTTGTCCACATTCGAGGATATCTCAAATGCAATTCTGTGTTTTTCGAAAACAAAAGTTGCAGAAGGCTGAAAGGAAAAATTAAGTGCGATTGAAAACAGAATAATTATAAAATATTTTTTCACGCAACAAATTATAGTTTCATTGCATCAATTTCAACATCACAAACTTATATCCGGGCTTTAGGTTCGTCTTACCACTTTGCCTTGAATTGAAACAATTTCTGCAGAATGCTCAAGTCGATTGAATGTATTTGAACTAATGAGTAATTTCGCCAAAAAATTTGCTGCTTCAGGGACTGATAACGGGAATTGTGGTTGGGTTTATTATATCTATGCCGCCTCTAGGACCCACTTATTTTGCGATCATTGAAAGGGCTTTGAGAAAAGAACTTGCTAATGCGGTTGCCATAGGTGCAGGCGCCGGCTTTCTTGACATGATATATGTATTGGTAGCATTTGGCGGAGTCTCTGCAATTGCGTCCTTGCTACCCTATGAAGCAGACGAGTTCTTTCTGAAAAATGAATATGTATTCAAGATCGTTTTGGCAATCGGAGGATGTGTCTTAGTTATTCTATATGGAATAAGGATGCTCATAAACTCAAGGCAAAAACCTACAACTATTATTAATATTGCCGGAGAGACACCGGAAATAGCTGAAAAAGTGGAGCAGATGGAAAGCAGGATAATAAGCAAAGAGCAGAAGCTGGGAAAGCTCTTCCACATAGAATCAATCAAGGAAGTGCAGCAAGGAGTATTGGGTAGTTTTCTTCTCGGCATTGGATTCTGCCTATCGTCTGTAACTTTGCCTGCTTCATGGTTTGCGATTGTTGGATATTTGAAGAGCTATGGAGTAATTGATTCAAATTTTTCAACCGGACTGATGTTAGGTATAGGGGTGTTTATTGGAACGGTTCTTTTTTACTACCTCATGTCAAGGTTGTTATGCAAACATACTGACAAGATCAAACCAAATCTTGTTTCAAAGCTTAACTTTTCAACGGGTCTTTTTCTAATCATACTTGGGACCGCGATCTTGTTCAAAATATCTACAATGCTATTCACCTAGAATATTGAAAATCAATACTGAGCAACTTCCATAGAATGGAAAGCATGGAGCTGAAGCAGAATAAGAGCATCTGCAGTTTTTGTCAGATGCCGATCAAAAATGAATCCGAAGCATTCATTTGCCCATCCTGCAATTCACCATATCATAAGGATTGCTGGCTTGAGAATAAAGGCTGCGCAGTTTACGGTTGCGGTGAAAAGATATTGGAAGATGATCAGGAATCATCATTCAGAACAGCACTCATAAATGTAGAGTATCTTATTAACAGGAATCAGTATTCAGAAGCAATCTATGAATCAAAGCAGTTGCTCAAAATTGAAAGAAGAAGTTCAGATCTGAAAAATCTCTATAACAAAGCAGTTGCTCTCATAAATAACAAAATGAATTTGATGAGCAGCGGTGATGAAGCTTTCGGTAAAAAGGACTATAAGGCAGCTGAAGCTTATTACAAAAACGTTTTGAAATACACTGATGAACTTGAGACCAACTTCGTGAATACGAGACTCGAGATAATCAAAGACAAGATTCCTGAACAGAACAGAAGAAGAGTCTATTACAACATTCTGCTTATATTAATTATTCTGGCAATTCTATCTGCTATAGGTTATCTGGGATATTACACTTTCGTGCTGAAGGAAGATAGAGAATATGCAGAGCTTGTCAGGTCAGACAAGGCAAATGATCTAAGGTCCATGGAGACGATGATAGGAAAATATGAAGCATTTCTGAGAGACTATAGTGACGGGAAAAACAAGAACAGAGTAATTGCCAGGATCAACAACTATTCTGGTCAGATTGCCGGCATATACTATAAGGATGATTGGAAACTGGCATTAAAGTATTATAATAAGATTCAGGGAACTTTGAGTGAAGATGAGGCAAAGACATTGCATAGCAAGATCTATAATGTTGCTTTTGCAGAATACCGCCTGAAAACAGAAAATGCCAAGAAGCTCAATGCAGCAAAGAAGTATCATGAATCACTCAACGAGCTCAAGAATGCGAAACTTATAGCTTCTTCTTTTCCGGGCTCCGCGCTTGCAAATGAAAGTGATGTTCTTGAAAATAACATTAATACAGTTAACAAGAAGATTTCTTCAATACAGAAGGCAAATGAACTTGAACGGGAAATACGGGAATTTGACAAGCAATTGTCAGAGCTGTCTTCGGCTGGCGGTAACACAGTAAATATAACGGCAAGAATCATAAAGATAATAGGTAACGGTTCATATCTGGCAAGGGAAACAGGATCGGAGAACACAATCTTGCTCAAAAGTTCAACAAGGGATTACTCTACGGGGCAACTGGTAAACATCAGTTGCTATCCAAACGGTAAGTCAAGATTGTCGGATGAGGATGGAGGAAGGCTTGTCCAAACTTATGTTTCATTTTTTGATTCAGAAGAAACTGCCGGTGCAGAAGGAAATGATTCTGAATGGAATGCTCTAAATGAGAGATTAAAGAATCTTCGAAGACAGAAAGCAAGAATTGACAGTCTTTTGAAGCTTAATCTGCAAGGATAATATGTTTTTGTAGACAAGGAAATGAAAAGGCTTTTTTCTTCAACCTAACTCCCACTTGACTTTTTTCCGAACAGATTTTTCGAATTTGCCGGGATTTCTCAACCATATTTATCTGATCTCGGTAAATCTTTAAGAATCAAATTTTCGCAGTGGGTGACCAAAAAATCTATTGCATCACAAATTCGAAATTAATATTTTGATATCTTTCCCTGAACTCTAAACTGTTTAGGCGCGGGTAGGTTGCAGAGCGGCCAAATGCATCAGACTGTAAATCTGACGACTAATGTCTTCGGAGGTTCGAATCCTTCCCTACCCACAGAATGAGTTTTTTGTCATTTTGCGGGAGTAACTCAGTTGGTAGAGTCACAGCCTTCCAAGCTGTTGGTCGCGGGTTCGAGTCCCGTCTCCCGCTCGGATGAATGCTGATGTAGCTCAGTTGGTAGAGCACTTCCTTGGTAAGGAAGAGGTCACCGG
>CALEVL010000337.1 GCA_937924675.1 uncultured Ignavibacteria bacterium
TTGAGGATGAGGGCGGTTTCGTTACCTTTGAGGTGAAGAGTATAGTTGTCCGGTAGGGAGAGTGTGGCTGAGTCGAGGACGATATGCGCGCTGTCTCCAATTGAAACTGGTGATTCGACATCACATGGAATCTGATGCACCCCCTTCTCGAAAAATATCTTTCCGTTTATGAATATTCTACCTCCCTTGTTGCAAAAGAGTGATCCCTGCTTGAAATGAATTTCAGAGTTTTGATTCATAATCAGATTACTCATGTTCTCCAAAGTCAGACGATTGGGACTTTCAACAATAATTTTTGAACCGGGTCGAAGAAATAAATTAGCTGCTGAATCAATTTTCAGATTGGCAAAAGCATTATAGGCTACATTTGATGGCGATCGAATTGTAAAGACCATACCAGAAGAAATTGCTAATGCCGCTCCTGATTTAACATTAATTTCTGTAGGAAATCTTAACAATGTATCTATAGTGTTGCATGAATGATCTATTGTGAAGTCCACAAGCAAATTATTATACTTCTCATGTAGAAAATCAACATATCTGTCCGATATCAATGGAAGCTCGGTGAAGTCCTCATTGGAAATGAAGTAACGTTTATTTCTTATTTTCGAATAAGCGCTATCCACGTTCATGTACTGCTTCCACACTTCAAATTCTCTATCAGTTGTATCTAAATTGAATTTCTGACAATTGCCACACTTGAATTCAGCAAGGATGGAGTCTTGATGGTAATAATACAAGAGGAAATCGTTGCTAAAGTTCCGCCACTGGGTAGATGGTCCATAGGGATAATCACTGTCAGAATAATCTATTGTAAGAGAGTCAATGGGAAAAAAATAATGAATGCCATTTGTGTCAGGTATAGAGACTGAAATGATCACCTTATATTTACCATAACCAATGGAGCCATCTCCGGTTTCGGGTAATATATAATAGTCATGATTCAGAGAAAATCTCTCGTTGTGCGGATTGACCACGTCGTTGAATATTTTTTTGTTACCTCCAAAGAGGAATACCTGAATGTTTTCTTCCCATTGAGAATTCGGTCTGTACGATTTGTCCCCTGCAAAGATAAATCCCATTGACCTAACCGAAACCAACAATGTGTCAGTGACACTTTCATTCTTGATGATCAATTCATTATTCTCAACTTGGCATAAAGATAATTTTATTGCTGGCATGAGAATAATGACAATTAGTACTATTGCCATTTTCATAATATTCTACTTTAAATGGAGAATTTTCAAGATTGAAGGACTTGTTCGCCATATATCAGTTATTCTCAAGGCAACGAAGTAAACCCCGGATGGCCACAAATCGCTTCTTATGGATACTTCATAGAGGTCATTTACCCTTGTTGCTGTATAAGTCATAAAGATCAGTTTCCCGCTTACATCAAAGACTTCAAGAGAAAAAGGAGAATTTCCCTCGTTTTTAAAACTGACTGTTGTGTTGTTATTGAAAGGATTGGGATAAGCAGATATTGAGTTGATGCTGTTTACAGTTTGGTTTAAGATATTAGTAGTGAGAGATGGCGCGTACCCATTGCTGTCTGTTTTCACAACAAACATATTAAACTCGCCAAATCTTACCGGAGGACTAACAATACCGGAGCATGCATAACCATTATCAGCGCATGATATGATCATGTTAAAGAATGTTCCTCTGAAAATTTCCCTAACGGGATAGTATCTGACCCAGCTTATATTGCCTGTTTCATTAACCTTGATGAGAGTGCCGTTATAGCGTTCAACTCCGTACACACTGCTAAAACCGCAAACAAATATGCTTCCTTTATGAAACAGTAAGTTCTCGAAGTATGTAAATCTGGATTCTATTGCCAAGACAGACTTCCATTGCAATGCTGAATTTGAATCTGTCTTTATCAGGCGGGTGCTTTCAAAATTGATTCTCTCAAGAAAGTACAAGCTTCCTGAATTACTGTCAGCCGTCACAAAAGTACCCAATCCGCACTCCAATCTCTTAATGGAATCCCCCTCATTATTAATTATTACAGGCTGACCCCCTGAGATGAGAATTCTGCCTGATCCCATGTTATGAAATCGCGGTACTTTTTTGAAGCAAGATCCAACGGGAATCTTTCGGAAGTCAGATGTATCCCCATCATTATCAATTGAGAAAAGAAGATAGTCCTTGTCATTGGGAACAAATGAATTGCCTACAACGCCCAAACAAAGCGCAGTTCCTGACTCAGACAGCAATACATCCGTAATTGAGTTGTCCATTCCTTTTCCCAATTTCAACTTCCACAGTGAATTTCCTGTGCTGTCAATTCTTTGAATAAAGCCATCCTTCAGTCTGCCTTCTGTGCCTCGCGCGAATCCAGTTACTAGAAGACTATTGTCTTCAAGGGCAACGACATTGTAAGGAGCCCCATCATCAAACTGCCTTGTCCACAATATACCTCCATCGGGCCCCAGTTTTAGGACAAAGTACATGTAGTGAGGAAGTGCACTTGTCAATAAATAGCAACCATCATGTGTCTGTTCAATATAGACACTCTGAATATCCCACCCAAATGAGAATTCGCGAGTCCACGTTATCGTTTGCGCAGTGAGGGTAATTGATGTAAGAAGCAGAATGATGTGTGCAAGAAATACTTTCATAACATCTTCCTTAAGTTAGAGCAAATTACCAGGATTGGCGGGTATTTGAAATGCAATATAAAATCCCAAAAACAAAATGTCCATGCGTTCGTCTGGATTCAAGTCTGTTGTACATAGGATCGTGCAGTTCAGTTCAGCACAACAAACTTCTACAGACCAGCAAACTCTACCACATTCATGTGATTCGATCCGTCCTTGTGCCGGGCAGGAATCTACATCAAAAGTTATTCTATTCTGAGATACAATTTAGTTTCACATCGCATTTCACACAGCCTCTCCTGATTCGTAACTGTAGTTCTTGCGCTCCCAATCGGGAGATTGGGTGCGAGATGAAATAGACTCTACCAACTGGCAGGCTGACTCTTACTGAGAACTCAATCCAACGAACATTGTCTTCCCGAGCGAAGCAAGGGATCCAAACGGAAATATAATTCGCTGCCATATGGATTCCTCGCTTCGCTCGGAATGACAAAAAAATTAACGGCAGTTCTTGCGCTCACAATCGGGTGATTGGGAGCGAGGTGCTGAACTTGCGTCAGGACGAAAGTCCTGACGCCACAAGAAAAAACTCTCAACTCTCAACTCTCAACTCTCAACTCTCAACTCTCAACTCTCAACTCT
>CALEVL010000338.1 GCA_937924675.1 uncultured Ignavibacteria bacterium
CGCGATGATCACTCATTTTACGAATCTCTCTTGCCGCTGTGATTCCCGTTATCCCGTTGCCGATTATTACTATATTCATTATGTGATAATTGTGAAATTTGAGATAACAGCAACATCAGTAATCTTTATGACTGATCAAATGCTTAGATAAAATGGATTGTCTTATAGATCATATCAGGCTTCCACCGCAGCTTGAGCCCGAACCCGCAGTGCAACCGAAACAATGCTCTCTGGTTACAATTGCTCTTGTGTGAAGCAACTCTGAGTCGAAGTCCCTTATGTGAGAAGGATATTCTTCATGAAGTTCAAGTTCAAGCATCTGATTAAAGTCGCAATCATAAAGCTTGCCGTCCCATCCAACCGAAATAGTATTTGTGCACATCAGGTTTCTCACGGCTGCCGGGTTGAAGGCACTGACAAGTTTTTCCATGTAGTCTTCGTAGTTGCCTGAATCAAGCAAATATTCGAGAAACCTGCTGATAGGCATGTTAGTGATTGTGTAAAGTTTGTTGAATACAATTCCGTAGTTTTGTTGCAGCGATTTCTTGAAGTCATTCTCAAGAGACTGTTGTGGACCCGGAAGAAAAGCTCCGACAGGATTGTAAACAAGGTTCAGTTCAAGCCCCGTATTTTCCTTGCCATATCCGGCATTGTTCAGCATTCTCAAAGCCTCGATGGATTTTTCGAATACTCCTTCACCGCGTTGTCTGTCTGTGTTTGATTTCTGATAAAAAGGCAGTGATGAGATCACTTCAACCTGATTTGCAGCAAAGAATTCAGGCAAGTCACGATATTTCGTATTCGCAACAATGATTGTCAGATTGCACCTGTTAATGACGTGCCTTCCGAGTTTTCTTATTTCCGTGACAAACCATCTGAAATCAGGATTCATTTCGGGTGCTCCGCCGGTCAGGTCAACAGTTGATATGTCCGTAGCGGATAATTTCTCAAGACAAATCTCCATAGTCTCCTTCGTCATAATTTCTTTCCTGTCAGGTCCTGCATCAACGTGACAATGCTTGCAAGTCTGATTGCACATCTTCCCGAGATTGATCTGAAAAATTTCAATCTTCCTTGAAGTTAACGATTCAATTCCTAAATCTGAAAGTGCCGTGCTAAAAGTTTTTGCAGGAAATGAGTCAAGAATTTTCAACTGCTCACCTGCGACAGCCAATTCTGAACCTCTGTAACTTAGTGATTTTATGATCTGAGTCATGAAAGAGGTTTTGTTTACTACATCATTATTTTTTTTACGTGATTCATCATTTGTACCCCATGAACCAGAGATGCTCCACCCCTTATGGCGGAGGCCACATGAACAGCTTCCATAAGTTGTTCTTCAGTGCAACCCTTCTCGAGAGTGTCGTGAGAATATGCATCTATGCAATATGGACACTGAATTGCGTGTGCAACTGCAAGCGCTATCAGTGACTTTTCTCTTGCAGTCAATGCACCTTCCTGAAATACTTCTCCGTAATAGTCAAAAAACTTTTTGGCAAGTTCCGGTCCAAATTCTGAGACACCGGCAAACTTTCCGAGATCTTCTTTCCTGTAATAGGAATCCATATTTGTTTATTTTTGATTTGCACTGTTTGATAATATGAGAGCGAGTTTTTACGTACTCAGTTATAATCGAATGAGCAATAGCAGAGAAAGAAATCCAGCACAACTGCTGAAGTTGCCGGACATACTTAATCAGCAATCAGTTTCACGCTTTTAAGCGCAATCCAAAGAATCAGTATTCAAAAACCTGATTGAGCAAATTGATGAATCATCTGAATTAGGGCTGGTTGCAATTTAATGGTGATGATAATACATTGGAAGGCATAAAAGTTCTTGTTCAATGATTCCATTTGTGTGCAATGTCTTCCTCCAAATACATTTCAGTAAGCTCAGTTCAGGTAATTGACCTGCATGTCAGCCGTATCTTTGGATGTAGGTTTTACATGACTGCATCATTGATTTAACCAATTGGGAACACAAAAATCCTTTGAAATGCAGACATCCAACATTCCTCAGCCAACCAAGGTATTTCTTTCTATATTAACATTTTGCAAAGTTTGCAATTTCATTG
>CALEVL010000339.1 GCA_937924675.1 uncultured Ignavibacteria bacterium
CACTCCAAGAGAATCAAAAGCTGAAGCATTGCTTCTTTACTCACTCATCCGATGACTCAATTCGCCGAAGTCCTCAAGCTAACTTTAATTGCAGTCATCGGATGAGTATGCATAATTGTTTTTTTGCTGCTATTTCAAAAGAACCATCTTTTTTCCATCTGTGAAGCTGCCGGCTGAAATCTTGTAGAAATACACGCCGCTTGAAAGTCCCGATGCATCGAAGCTTACCTCATAACTTCCGGGTTTAAGGTCTGCATTTACAAGTAATGAAATTTCTTTGCCGGTTATATCATACACAGAGAGGAATGTCTGTGCTGCTGATGAACCGCATATTTGAAATCTGATTTTCGTACTTGGATTAAATGGGTTGGGATAGTTCTGGAATAACTGAAAATTCTCCGGCTCCGTTTGAGAGATATTGTTGATACCTATATAGGATGAAGTATTCAGAAGACTATCGGTTCTAACAGCATATATTACAGTCGCATTGTTTAGTATCATTTTTGCTGTTCCTGCAAACAACAAGTCTCCATTTCCTGCTGAAACTACTTCCCTCAAAGCTCCCCAAAAGAAATATGAATTAGTAAATACTTTTTTTCTGATGATATTTGCATTAGAATCAATTATAACAGCGGCAGCATTACCAATTGTTGTGCCAATGGTGTCTTTTTCGTAACACAATAGATACCTGTTATCGCTTATTACCTTCATTGAAGCGATATACTCACTATAAGTACCAACTTCCAGAGCATTTGTAGAAATTGTATCACCGTATTCATTAATACTAGCAATATACATTTGTTCATTGTTAGATACATCTGTTGTGCTGCCTGCTATCAGATAATTGCTGCCTCTGTTGAATACAGCAACTCCAACTGCACCTCTGTTATTAATAAGAAACGTCTTTTGAAAAACCGAATCGCCCATTTCGTTGATTTTTAATATTAGCAGCCTTGGCGCGCCGGATATGCTCTCTCCTGTAATTATATATCCGTTGCCGAGCGCTGTATCTATTGCATTGAAACCTCTAAAGTTCCCGGGGTAGATTTTTTGCCATAACAATCCGCCCGTGCTGTTCACTTTTATGATGAATCCTGAATACAGAGTTCTTCCACACGCAATGAAACCTCCGTCTCTGGAGCCGATTATATCAAAAGATAATGTCGTATACGGAGGATAAAAATTAAGCCATTCTGTGACGCCGAGTTGATTGATCTTCACAACAAAAGTGGAATCACCGCTCCCAACAATCACAACTCCTCCATCTGGGGTGGAAGTTACAGCTAAGCCTTCATATGATCTCCAGCTAACAATTATCGGGATCGTTGTCCACAAAGTGTCTCCCAGACCATTTATCTTCATCACAAATACACCATCGCCTATATTCTCAACTAATGTAGTTCCGGCAACAACAAAATTTCCGTCAGTTGTTTGGCAAAGATCATTGCCAATTGCCTGAACATTTTTGTAGTAAGTCCTCTGCCAGGTAATACTTTGAGAATAAACACTCTGCCAAAATAATAAAACAATGAAAACAAGCATTGCTTTCCACTTCATGGTTTCACTTTTTGTGCGGGATTTAGGACTTAAGGTCATTTTTGGTTTGTAGCTAATTGTATTGGTAATATTGAGTACAAATTAACTGAGATTTTTTGCAGAATGCAATTACAAAAATTCAAAGATTCGGGCTATTGTCATGGGTTACTTTACAAATATAATACGGGATTCAAGCGGGAACAATGATTCATGTCATAAATCCATACTGCGTCCCATCAGGATTTACCTCCTGACGAGTTTATTCAATTAGGCTAGCCTCAGACACCAACAACGGGGTGATTTGCTTTTTTTGGAGTGCATCAACTGTGTGGATGCTTAATGTTGAAGAAAAATCATGAAGCATTGACACAGTCAAT
>CALEVL010000340.1 GCA_937924675.1 uncultured Ignavibacteria bacterium
GAAGGTTTATATGTTCCGTGGAGCATAGTATTCACTGACAATAATCGTATACTTTTCACGGAAAGAAATGGAAATCTCCGCGTCATTCAAAACAACGTGCTGATGGAAAAGCCGCTTATGGATTTTGAAGAAGTTTCTGCAAAGGGTGAGGCAGGATTGCTTGGGCTTGCTTTAGATCCGGATTATGCAGTGAATAAGATGATCTATGTTGCTTATGCATATTCTTCAAACGATGGAATGAAAGTGAAAGTAGTTCGATACACAGATGAGGGAGATAAACTGACCGGTGAGAAACCAATCATAAGTGATATTCCGGCTGAATCATACCATGCGGGATGCCGGCTCAGATTTGGTCCCGATGGCAAATTATATATCACCACGGGCGATGCCGGCGAAAGAGATCTTGCACAGAATACAAATAATCTTTTCGGAAAAATTCTTAGAATAAATGCTGACGGTTCTGTCCCTTCAGATAATCCTTTCCCGGGCAATCCGGTATGGAGTTATGGACACAGAAACCCGCAAGGGATTGACTGGTATCCGGGCACTGATATAATGTATTCGACTGAGCATGGTCCTTCCGGATTTGACGGTCCCGGCGGCGGTGATGAAGTCAACGTAATAGTTAAAGGTGGTAATTATGGATGGCCGGAGGTCTCTCATGAAGAAAGCAGAAGCGGAATGATCTCGCCTGTGCTTGTTTATACTCCGGCTGTAGCACCTGCATCGGGAATGTTTTACAAGTCAGATTCATTGCCTCAATTCAAAAATAATTTCTTTTTCGGATGTCTCCGCGGCAATGCGATTATGCGTGTAGTTGTTGATGAAAAGGATCCTTCAAAAGTGCTCAGCGCAGAAAAGTTAAGTGAAGTAAAATTCGGGAGAATTCGCGATGTTGCTGAAGGTCCTGATGGTGCAATCTATTTCTCAACAAGCAACAAAGACGGCAGAGGAAATCCTGCCGATGGTGATGATAAGATTTACAGAATCCGAAAGAGTAATTGAAGCAATTGGTTAACAGTAACAGAATCGATCAATCAACCTTTGGAAGCTCAAGCGAGGTATCTTTAGATTCAATATCTCTCCAAATCCTTTGGCAAGGGAACTGATTTTCGTAGAGTGCTCTTGAGATCATTACAGAATCAATTCCGAATTTTTCGAGATCCATTACTTTGCGGAGATCGTTGTACGAAGATATGCCTCCGGCAGATGTGATTTTCATCTTTGTGTTCTGTGCAATTTCAAGGAGTCTCTCAACATGCGGACCGGATAGATTTCCTACTCTTGTCACATCCTGATAGATCACACGCTTCACGCCAAGTGATTCCATTTTTTTTGCGAAATCCAATGGAGTTACATCTGCATAGTTGATCCATCCGTCCATCACAACATTGTTAAGTTTTTCATCAATACAAACAACAAGCTTTGATGAAGAAAATTCATCCAGGAATCTGCTTATGAGATCATGGTCTGTAAGCGCCGCAGTACCCATCACAACTCTGTAAACCCCAAGTTCTTCTATCACCCATCGTGCAGTTTCAATGTCTCGAATCCCGCCTCCAAGTTGGATTGGCACATCAACCGACTTTGCTATCTCACGAATCAATTCTGCATTCTTCATATTTCCGAAGATTGCTCCGTCAAGATCAGTTATGTGTATAGTCTTGAAATTTTCCTTTCGGAAAAGCTTTGCTATCTTTATCGGACTTTCAGAGTAGAATTCAGTACTTTCTGCGAGGCCCTGTATCACTCTCACACATCTTCCGTCTTTAATATCTATTACAGGAATAACTAACATGGCTATTTTCTCACAATGGCTACTTTGCCTTTGCCAACCTTGCTTCCGTCACTGTTGAATGCAACTATTATGTAAATGCCTGATGGAGCATATTCTCCTGAACTGTTAAGTCCGTTCCATGTTGCAATTCTTCCGCCCGGGGAATCAAACTCAGCAAAGATATCACCGCTGACAGACATTATTTTAATTGTTGAATTTTCAACAAGACCGTCAATCTTCAAGCCAACTGATGATGGTGTAACATAAGGATTTGGAGAAACTTTGATCTCGTCAAAATCAGAAACCGGCTCTACAGCGTCAGTGAGGTAAGATGACAAACCGTTTTGTGTTCCAAAATAAGCTCTGCCGGTCTTCTGGCTGACTGCAATAGTATTCACTTTGTTTGACAGCAACGGTGAGTTGGAAGTATTCAATTGTTCTATAAGAGTAGAACCATCTGATGACAAATGAAATACTCCGTTTGTTTCTGTGCCTATCCACTTATCATTCAAAATGTCATTGGCTATTGTTACGCAATTTTCCGTGAACGGAACCCGCAGATTTCCGGATATAATTCCAAGCTTTTGTGGTCTCGGCGGTTGTGTCGGATTTTGAATTGCGCCAAGCGGGTTGGCAATTATAAATACTCCATTGTTTGTCGTGATCCAAACTTCATTATTTCTTTCTACAATTAAGTAGGTAATGTTTGTGATCTCTGAACCGAAGTCTGCAATATCATAAATTCCGTAAATGTCGTCATTCGGATTTTCAAGGGTTCCATTCTCGTTGTAAAAATAAACTCCTGATCTTGTCCCGGCAGAAACAATCCATTTCGTATTGTAAGAATCAACAGCAATCTGAGACAGGGTAGAGGAACCAATGATAGAAGGATTGGAGATTCCTATCCATTGGTTATTGGTAAATGCGTAAAGTGATCTTCCCGAATTTGATCTGAAAAACGAAACCCAGAAAACAGCATTGTTATCAAATGCACCGCCGTAAGAAGAGCAGAAATTCGGATCCTCCGGTATCCCGGGCAATACTGAGTTTGAGGTATTGAAATTCGTAATCTGCTCTCCAATGATCCTTGTCGGCCCTCCGCCAAATCCCATTGCCCAGATAGTTCCGTTTCCGTAAGTAATCTTCTGAAACCAGTTTGAGGTTCCTATTTCCGGATGGGAAGCTACATTGAAGTTCTCCCAGTTAGTTCCGTCGAATCTATAGAATCCGTTTGTAGGTAATCCTCCTGCTGTCCAGATGTTTCCGTTGTCATCAAGAGCTAACTGGCTGAAAACATTTGAATAAGGGCTGTTTGGAAATATGAATGAAGTATAATCTTCGAGACGGATACCATTATCCAAGAGCCCTGCAATCGGCTGTTGATTAGCATTGTGCGATAATGTTGAATAATTAGCCGGATCAAGATAAGTATTTACGGCAGGAAGATTATCAGCCGGAGCAAAGTAGATTCTGCTACCGCCAATGAAAAAAACATTTGAGCCAATTGCATCAATCTCTTTTATTGGAAGTGATGAAACAGTGCCGTTTGGATAGGGCTGCCAGATATTTCCGTCAAAGTAGCTAAAACCGCCATCAGAACCTGCGAGAACAAGATTACCTGCTGTTTCAATTGCTCTGACTTCAGCATTGAGAGGTGCTTGATTGTAGTTAGACCAAGAAGCAGGATTGTTCAGATTTGCACTAACGTAATTCGCCCATGCAACTCCCGCTTTTGTAGCTGCATAAAGATTGTCACCTTTTGTAACAAGCGAGTAAACAATTGTATTTACCGGAAAGCTTCCAAGCTTGTAATATGGTGCATCAATGAAATTCAGACTTGTTACAGAGATCTTCTGTATTCCGTAACCCGTAGCAACGAACATGAAATTTCCTGCCGGAAGGAGTCTGTTTATGGTTTTGTTTGACTCAGATGAGTTCTTAATATCGAAAATATACTTCCATCCTAGATTAGCAAGATCTAAGATTGATATCGAACCGTCAGCAGCTCCGATCCATAATCTCCTCTTGTTGTCAATTGCGAGGGAGGTTAGATTAATATTGATCAGACCATCAAGATTTGTGTACTTGCTTACTACTTTTCCTGTGTTGTTCTCAACTACAAATAATCCTCCTTTAGAAGCACAGTAGATCTTTCCATCAGTTGCATCATAAGCTATTGAAGTCACACTCTTGAGGTCAGTGAAATTTTCCCAGTCAGTTTTCTGGGAAATGGATTGGCGCACAGGAAGAAGCAAAAGTAGTGTTGCAATTATTATTGATCGCATTCGAGTTAAATGGTTTACTTGATTCAAAAGCGTAGTCAGCGGTATCTAGGCATTTAATTGAATTTGTGATTTCCGGATAAACCGGCTGAAGTTATATTACGATTGGGAGTTTAGTTCACTATTACAACGCTCGTGAAAACATTGTTTTCTCTAACAGCATCATTTGATCTGTTATCAGGATCAATCGTAAAAGTCAGATCATATGTTCCGGGACCCGGATCCGGTCCTATTACAACATTGAAGGTGAAAATTTTTGTTTGCTTATCAGCAAGTTCGTCAAGATTTTCAAAATTGTTAACCTGTACTTGTCCAGTTTCACGCTTAACCAACTTAAGATTAACCTGACAATCAGTTGTAGTTTCAGCAGTGCATTCATCGGTGGAATTATTAGCAACTGTAAAAGTAAGCTGAAAAGTCTGATTGACTGTTGCTGCAGAAGGAAAGTTCTGAGAAGTTAGCTTCAAATCGGGTTTTGCTCCGTTTGAGCAATTAGAGTCGCATGAATTCAATGTCAACGAAGTTAGGATTAAGAGCATTATCAGAAGAACTCTGTTCAACCTCATTTGTTCTTATTATTTTTGATTTTTGAAAAATATACAAGCCTGAAGAAATAAGAAACTACTAAAGCCATTGAAAAATATGCAAGCCTTGAAATCAAAAATCAAGGCCTGCATAAACATTCCCAAGATTTATGGCAGAATCAATTGTTGCTACTTTATTAGTAGCATCTTCTTAGTGTCAACAAAACCTTCCGTCTGTAACCTGTAATAATATACTCCGCTCGGATAATTTGCTCCTGCAAATGTGGCTCTGTAGCTTCCCGGCTGAAGCAAATCACTAACAAGTGTTTCTATTTCTTTTCCAAGCATATCATAGACAGAGAGCTTTACGTTCTGAAGCTTTGCAACATCAAAGTTAATGATTGTAGCCGGATTGAAGGGATTCGGATAATTGTTCCCAAGTTCAAATTTTTCCGGAACTACCGATGAAATCTGGTAAATACCAACATTAGTCCTTTTGAATGTAATTATATTGGCATTTGAAGATGAAGTGGAATCATACCCGTTATAAGCCCAACCGCGCCAGGAACATCTGACGGAATCCCCAACTGTGCCAAGTGTTCCGGCAAGTGAATCAAGGAAACTGTTTCTCAGACTAATGGCCGTATCTACACCATTATCATCGCTTGTATAGACATAGTCAAAAGTAGTTCCGATCTTTCTTATCTTGAACTTGTATCTCAGTGACGGATGAGCACCGGCTTTGTTCCATGTGAATTTTTCCAGATTGGAATTAGTAGATGCTGTCTGAATAGACGAAAGAGTAGGGGGTGATACAACGCTGAAAGGAACATAACTGAGAATTATCTTGAACGCCGTATCGCTTGTATCTCCTTCTGCAGTATTGGAAGAGTTCAGCACTCTTACCTTTGCCTGATTAGTATAACCAATATAGGGAACAGACCATGCAAGTTCTCTTTGTTGTGCAGGAACGTTATTCTGAATTGTGATCCACGAGCCACCGTTATCCGTTGTGAACTCAATATTAACGTTTCCCGACAGTGATGTTCCCCAGTAAATTCTCGCTTGAGTCAATGTTCTGAATGACTCTCCGCCATTTGGATAAGCAGTCAGAATTGGCCTTTCGGAATTAGTCAGGCAACCGGCAGCTTCTGCAGAATTCCTTATCAAAGCACCCGGTTGATCGCCAAAGTCCATGATGACACTTCCTCCCGAAACAATATCGCAATAACTCATAATAGTACCGGCAGTCGGGTGTGTCGGACCTGAGTAGCATCCGCCTTCAACCTCAACGCATGTGTCGATCGGACCTCCTGCCCATGAGCAGTTGTGAGTATGAGGTGAGCCGAAATTGTGTCCCATCTCATGTGCAATAACAACCACATCATAAGAATATGCAGGCAATTGATTTATGGTTCCGTTTAGTGTTGCGCTCAGCCCGTATCCAAAACTTGTATTGCAGAGTACATTCAAGTATGCAATTCCTGCAACATTCAAATTGTTTCTTCTGCTTACAAGGTGCGCAATTACTCTGTCAACTGAGCCCTGTGTATTTATCCACTCTGCTCTGAATTGATTCAACAGTGTGCTTCCGTCAGTTGATGTGTAAGGATCCTGAGTGGTCCACACTCTGAGGTAGCCAACTATCAGCTGAATATTCATATCCTTGACATAAACTGCTGAAGTTGCAGACATGAGTGCAAGCGTATAAGCAGAAGCATTTGCCACTGAGTTGCCGTATGCTCCGTATGTGAAATAATCCACATCGATTGCAACCTTTGCTACGCGAAGATCATTTGAAAGATCAGATTCTTTTACACTCAGTTCCTGAATCCTTTTTACAATCTCATCAGGAACAGGAAATTGCTCCGAGCCGCAATTAAAACCTCTTCGTGATTTTAATTTGCTCTCTTGATATAGAACGTAATCAGCGGTTTCATTATTCTGTTTGTCGTGCAATTTTCCAAGCACATAAGAATCATTGCTTGACTTCATCATTCCAATTATCTTTCCATTGTAGAATGAAACTGACACAAGTGAATTTCCGGCACCTGTTAATGTACCTTTGTAAGAAAGTACGAGATTTCTTATGTCTATCTTAGTTTCACCAGATTGAGACTTTGTAACCGTTCTTGCATCCGGACTCAGTATTTCAAATCTCTCAAGCTCAGCTTCTACTTTCTGTGTCGCTGAGATAGGAATCAGCAATCTAAGCCGGTAGTTTTTCTCGAGAACTATTCTATCGTAAAATTCCTTGTTGATCTCAAGTATCACAGCACCATCAACCTGATCTGCAAGTTCATTTACGGCAGATAAAGTCTTTGCACTGTTAAATCTGAACAGGTCTACCGGTTCATCCTGTGCAAATGCGAGTGAAGCAAACAGCAAAATTACAGGTATAAGTAACTTTTTCATTTCTTGAATTTGATAAAATTACAAAAAAAATAGGGACCGTTTGAATGATCCCTACTTAATGATTTTTCATTGTTGCAGAATTACTGCATGTTTGGATCAATATCGCAGGTGATACGAAGGTTTTTTTGAGGATTGTCAGGATCGTTTGTGAATACAATGATCTGTTTCTCTTGCCTGCCCTGCCTTCCCTGTGTATTGAATGAAACTTTGACCTCGCCGGATTCACCTTTGGAATATTCGTTCTTTCCACCGGTTGTGGCACCCGTGCATCCGCAGGAAGTCTGTACTCTTTCAATGATCAAAGGTGATTTACCTTTGTTCGTAAACTTGAAAGCATACTCAAGCTGAGGACCTTGAGAAACCTTTCCGAAATCATGATAATCTTCTTCAAAAAGTATCTTTGAAGAACTGCCTGTTGCAGAGATCCTTGAATTGTTCATCAGCATGAACATTACTCCGGCTATTACTGCCATTCCAAAAAGGAAGTAAATTGACTTAGCCGTTTTAGTCTGAAGGAAGTTTGCCATTAATTATTCTCCTTAGTTATTATTTATTGATAATTTCTTTTTGTCTGAATTGAAATAGATCAAAATACATCCGATCAGCATAAGGATGTCTTCAATTATTCTTTGTGAAATATCACTCTTTTCGCTAACTGTTTCAAGAGAAAAACAGCCGCAGGATATATCCAGCCCAAGCACATATGCTCTCGTAAGGGCAATGATGAATACTATCAACATTGCGCCAATTAGAAACGAACTGCCCTTCTTGAATATTCCAAATATCAGGAATATCCCCGCGAAAAATTCAATATATGGCAATACTATTGCCAAAATGTTTACAAGCTCTCCGGGAAGAAGCTTGTAATTGTAAATCGCCTTAGCAAATTCCTCCTGATTGAATACCTTGCTAAGTGAGGCATAAACAAAAAGCCCTCCAATGACAAGTCTGAGAAGTAGTTGAAAGTACCTGTTAGATAGAAAGCTCATTTTTAGTTATTTAAAGGATATGATTTCGACTGCCACTCCAGCAACCCGCCAAGATAAATATTCACATTCTCGTATCCGATCTTTGCAAACTCATACGCATTATCAATACTAATCTCACATTCTCCGCCGCCGCAATAAGAAACAATAGCTCTGTTCTTCGGGATGTCTTTCATAATCTCACTTTTCTTTTCGGGTGGAAGATCCTTAAACTCCTTATATGATATGTTTATTGCTCCCTTGATATGTCCCTGAGCAAATTCTGATGGCTCTCTTCCGTCAATGAACAATGCACCATCATCAAAGTACTTCTTTGCTGCATCTACAGGTATGTTCACAGGTTTGATGAATCCTTCCTTTGTCTTTTGCCTCTCTTGCTTTACCTGACCGGCCGCGGTTGTTGAATCTACTTGCAATCTGTCCGAATAATCACCTATAAGAGGGACACCCTTCGGGCTTATTGCATTTGCAGTTAAGCCTGCAACAACGCTAATCGAAATAATTATGATAGATTCTTTTATTGTCCTGATCATTTCATTATGTTAAAATTCAACCGAAAAGTGTTTCAGTTTCACTCTTTCCGGGTCTTCTTGCCAACCCTAGATGCCTGTAAGCAAGATCAGTTGCTTCTCTTCCTTTGGGTGTGCGTTTGATGAAACCTTCGATCAGCAGAAAAGGTTCGTAAACATCTTCGATTGTCCCGGGGTCTTCACCTGTTGAAGCTGCAATCGTTGAGAGTCCAACAGGACCGCCGTTATATTTCATTATAATGGTTTCAAGTATTCTCTTATCAACCTTGTCAAGTCCGTATTCATCAACATCCAAAGAGGACAAAGCAAAGTCTGCAATGTCGCTGTTGATTCTTCCGTCACCTTTAACAATTGCAAAGTCACGTGTTCTTCTCAGCAGGCGGTTTGCAATTCTTGGAGTAGCTCTGCTTCTTCTTGCAATCTCTGCTGCTCCGTCATTTGTAATATCAATGCTCATGATACCCGCAGAACGTTTCACAATGTCTATCAGATGTTCAGTATTGTAATAGTCAAGATGGCAGTTAATTCCAAAACGATCAAGCATAGGTGACGATAAGAGTCCCTGACGGGTAGTTGCGCCAATAAGAGTAAACTTCTCAAGCTTTATAGGAATGCTTCGGGCTGCAGGTCCCTGATCTATCATAATGTCGAGCCGGTATTCTTCCATTGCAGAATACAGAAACTCTTCTACTACTTTTGGGATTCTGTGAATTTCGTCAATGAAGAGTATTTCGTTTCTCCTGAGTTTTGTCAACATTCCGGCAAGATCACCCGGTTTCTCAATCACAGGCCCAGATGTGGTAACAATACCTGCGCCAATTGCATTTGAGATTATATTGGCAAGAGTTGTCTTGCCTAACCCCGGAGGCCCCGTAAAAAGAACATGATCAAGGGATTCACCGAGCTTCTTTGCGCTGCCGATGAATACTTCAAGATTGTCCTTAACTTTGTCCTGGCCGACAAATTCATCAAAACTCTTCGGTCTGATCTGCGCCGTGAAATCGTATTCCGGCTTGATTTCATCTTCAGTCATTTCAGAGCCGTTAAGCCGTGCTTTACTTTTCATTTTTGCAAATTTAGTGTTAATTTTAGTGAGTTACAATTTTCTAACCAATTCAATTCTCAGTCTGCTCAATGAAAGAAAGTTTAATGGTGATTCAGGTTCGCTTTATCTTTCTTGTAAGGAAGATCAGGACTCTTGGAATAGGTATTACAGTTGCTTGTATTGTGATATACTTTTTCGGTTTATTAGTTGCCGGCAGTAATTATCGTGTAGGATTTGAAGCAGTTAATATTTCTTCTCTCATTTTACTCATCATAGCCGTTCCGGCAACTTTGTTTCTCAAGAAGTATCTTTTGAAAAATGTGACTTTGGAAAACTTCCAAACAAAGTATTTCAGTGCACATATAATTCCATTCATGATACTTGATTTTTTCGCACTGTTTTGCCTTTCAACTAACTTGCTGGTTAACGGCAATGTTGTATATGCAACTATTGCAGCATGTGTCACTCTTGCAGGCATGATTATGTTATTTCCTAAGGAAGAGGATTTTGAATCAATGAAGCAGCCGGGTTAAATCGGCAAGAACAGATGCCTCATCAGTAAGTATAAAGTAAAACCGTCCTTTATCACTTGATTTCTGATCATGTCAACTATTTCATCTTTGCTGAACCATTTGGTTTCTACAATCTCATTTGCATCTGTATTCTCGGTCACTTTGAGAACATTCTTAGCAAGATAACAATAAAAGATTTGATTACTTGAGCCAATTGACGGATGATATGTGCATACTAGTTTTATGTCATTCTTATTAGCAATACAACCGGCTTCTTCTTTCAATTCTTCAATCACGCAATCCAAAGGGTCCATATCCGGAGGAATTGTTCCTGCAGGTATCTCCCAGCTGTAAAAATCATTGATGTATCTGTAATTTTTTACAAGCATTACTTCTCCCTTTTCATTTTCAGCAACAATTCCTGCCCCGTGTCTTTGGAATTCAATTGCTTCAAACAAAATATTAGTCCCGTCGGGGAGGAGAATCTTGTCCAGATTAATATGTATCCACTTACCTTCAAATCCCTTCTCGGTTTTGGCTATTTTCCAGAATTTTTCGTCGTTCATTCTCTCCTAAATTAAAAAGCCCGTCACTATACGGACGGGCTCTATTTAATTACTCTTTTACAATTTTCTATTTACCGGCTGCATCAAGTATTACTATTCCTGTAGCTTCGATCTCATAAGCCTTTTGAGGACCAACTATATCTTCGCTTTTCTTAGGATTTGGAGATTCATCATTGTAATGTTTTGCATCATCTTCAGAGATCTCTGTAACAACAAACTTGCCTGTTACCATTGCTTCCCGTCCTGCAATATCCTTCGGAAGCAGAAACTCATGACCGGTCTTGACACGCGTTACTGTACCGTTCGCATCCATTGTCATCCAGCATCCCATTGCCTGGCAAACTTCGCTGACGGTTCCCTTTACGGCCACTGTCTTCCCATTGGATTCATTCAAACCCGACAAAAGATCAGAATAAGAAATGACCACTATCGTCGGATCAAAATCCGCACCGTAAAGCATCCCGCCGTCAACTTTCTTTCCAACCGGATCGTCTGAACCGGAAGAAGTGTTAGTACCTTTGGTTCCACAGTCCTGTGCAAATGACACAGATGTTGATAATATTACAGCCAGTAAAATTACGGCTGAAAATTTCAATGTTGCATTCATAATTCTTCTTTTAGTTTATTTTTCGATTTGCAAAATAGTGAACCGGAACAACAACTGAAATTGATTTCTGTTATCCGGTTGATCAAACAATGATCAGTAAATCAATTTTAAAATATGTGTGTCCGGGAAATTAATCAAAAGATCACCTGAAAACTAAAAATCTCTACGGTCTGTCTTAGTCAAACTGTTCCACGATCTCACTTGCAAACTCCGAGCATTTAACTTCTGTTGAATTCTGAATCTGCCTTGCAAAATCAAAGGTCACCCGCTTGCTTTCTATGGCTCTTCTTATGCCATTCTCAATGAGATCAGCAGGTTCCTGCCATCCGAGATATTCAAGCATCATCTTTCCAGATAAGATCATTGACGACGGGTTAACTTTGTTCAATCCCGCAAATGTAGGAGCTGTTCCATGGGTTGCTTCAAAGATCGCATTGCCTTTGATGTAGTTTATGTTTCCGCCGGGAGCAATTCCTATTCCTCCGACCTGAGCGGCAATGGCATCAGAAAGATAATCACCGTTGAGATTACCTGTTGCTATAACATCAAAGTCTTCAGGGTCTGTCAATACTTTTTGAAGCGCATTGTCAGCAATTGCGTCTTTGATCAGTAGCTTGCCCTTTGAAAGTTCCTCTTTCATTTGATTGTCTGCTGCATCCCTGCCGTCGCTTTCAAACTTTCTTTCCCATTGCATCATAGTGTATACTTTCTCACCGTAGAGTTCCTCAGCAATTTGGTAACACCACTCTCTAAATGCGCCGGAGGTATATTTCATGATATTGCCTTTGTGAACTATCGTAATTGACTTTCTCTTGTGCTTAAGTGAATAATCCAACGCTGAGATCATCAGCCGTTGAGTGCCTGCCCTGGACATTAACTTAATGCCAAGTCCAACTTCCACTTCTTCTGCTTCTTTGTATCCGGCGAGTTTTTGAAACTCGTTTGTCTTTTCCAATGTGCCGAATCTAATCTTTTTGTACTCCGCAGGAAATTTTTCAAGAATGAAATCCATCAGCATCTTGTTCTCGGGAGTACCGGCTTTGAATTCTATTCCGGCATATATGTCCTCAGTATTCTCACGGAAAATAACCATGTCTACTTTGTCGGGTCGCCTCATAGGTGTTTCAATTCCGCCGTAATATTTTACAGGCCTGAGGCAAACATACAGATCAAGGATCTGCCGCAATGCAACATTAATTGACCTGATGCCTTTGCCTATCGGGGTTGTAAGCGGCCCTTTTATTCCGACCAGATATTCTGCAAATGCATCCAGTGTTTCCTTTGGAAGCCATTCATTAGTCAGATGAAATGCTTTCTCACCGGCAAAAACTTCAAGCCACTTAATATTCTTCTTTCCCCTGTAAACACGCTCTACAGCCGAGTCTATTACATATCTTGCCGCGCTCCATATCTCAGGACCGATGCCATCGCCTTCAATAAATGGAATAACAGGTGAATCCGGAACTACTAATTTGCCATTTTCTACTCTTATTGTGTCGTCCATCAAGTTATTTAGATTTGTAGATTAGTGTAAATTTACTTTTTAAGATTCATGAAAAGTATGACTTAATCATTACCAAACTTCTTCCAAAAGATTATTGCAAACTCATTAAGCGAGTTCATACTCATACAACTTGTTCAACTCACCGTTTCTTTCAAATCTAATTCGTGAACTTAGTTTGATTTTCCAGCATAATATGCGTATTTTTGTAGAACTCAATTTTAACAAAAAGCATTAATGCCACTTAGACACAAATCTGCTCAAAAACGCGCAAGACAGACAGTCAAGAAAACTGACAGGAACAAAAAATATAAAGCTTTGCTGAAGGGTTCAGAGAAAAGAGTTCTGGCCAAGAAAGACAAAGCAGAAGCTGAAACCGAATTGAAGAAAACTGTTGCCTTGCTTGACAGGGCCGCTGCCAAAGGCATAATTCATAAGAATAAGGCTGCTAACAAGAAATCGAAACTTACTATCAAGGTTAACAAGCTTTCGTAATACTCTGAAGTTCTAAAGCGAGAGTTTTGCAGAGAGTCTGAGAAATCAGGCTCTTTTTTACTTCCCTATTTGTTGAAATAGCAAATCTCAAATTCCGTAAAAACTCTTAAAGCACTTAAGAACTCTGTCCACCCGCTGCAATTGGCATATGAACTCTTTATTCCGTAAACTTCAAACTCCCAGCCGCTTTCTTTTATTTTGATGTTCACTTTTCCGTTAGACTCTTCAAAAGTGAATTCTGTCTTAACTGCATAATTTACAAACGGTGCGTTCCAATGAAATACTATCTTCTTGTGATGTTCCACTTCATCTACTTCTATCAAAGCAGTTTCATCTCCCCATACCCATAAGACCTCTCCTAATGTATCAAGGTCATTCATGGCATCAGTAGTAAAATATTTCTTCACATTCTTTGCCTTGGTCACATTGTTCCACACGGTTTCAATGTCTGACCGGACTGTTCCTGCAACTATGAAATAGACCTCTCCCGGTGCAACAATCTTGCTTAGAGGATTGAATGTATAACTATGCATATTCTTCAGACAAATGCAATGACTTCAATTTCTACTCTGGCATCTTTCGGAAGCCGGGCAACTTCTATTGTACTTCTTGCGGGAGGATTCTCTTTAAAGAACTCTCCGTAAACTTCATTCATTTGTGAGAATTCATTCATGTCCATCAAAAAGACAGTTGTCTTAATTACATTTTCCAAAGACGAAGATTGTGACTCCAGAATCTTCTTCAGGTTGCCGATGACAACTCTTGTTTGCCCTGCAACATCATCGGGAGCAATAACACCGTCTGCATTCAGTGAAATCTGACCGCTTGTGAAAATAAGATTGCCCAACTGCATCGCTTGAGAATAGGGGCCAATCGGCAGGGGAGCATCAGGTGTAAATATTATTTTTTTCATGGGTTGTTGAATGTAATTTTAGCTGCACTTATCAACGATTCTTTCGAGATCGTCGTTTGAAAAATATTCGATTGTTATCTCGCCGGAGTGTTTTGACTTACGCTTAATCGTAATCTTGGTGCCAAAAAAATTTCTTAGCTGATCTTCAATCTTTTGAAGATGCGGATCATAAATCTCTCCAAGTTTGATCCTCTTAGTCCTTTTCTTCTGTGAAGAATTCTTTGTCAAATTTTCCAGCGACTTGACTGTCAGATTCTCAGAGATGATCCTTCTCCATAGAGTGATCTTGTCATCTTCCGAATCTATGCTGAGCAGTAATCTTGCATGTGCCTCTGTTATCTCATTCTGTCTCAATGAATGCTTGATCTCTATGGGAAGGTTTTGAAGTCTCAAGAAGTTTGCTACAGTGCTCCTTTGCTTGGATACTTTTGCAGCAATCTGTTCCTGAGTCAGTCCGTATTCTTCAGATAAGCGTTTATAGGAATCTGATAATTCCATAGGATTAAGATCTTCACGCTGAATATTCTCGATCAATGCAAGTTCAAGGAGACCTTCGTCACTCAGCGAAGACGGTTGATCGTAAATATAAGCAGGTATGTCACTCAATCCTGCCAGTTTGGCAGCTCTAAGCCTTCTTTCACCGGAGATCAGCAAGTATCCTTCCTGATCCTTCCTAACGGTTATCGGCTGAATTACACCTTTCTCTCGTATAGAACCTGCCAGTTCTTCAAGCTTCTCAGCATCAAATGATTCCCTTGGCTGAAGCGGATTTGTTCTGATTTTATCAATTGCAATTCTAAGTGACTGTTGCCTTTCGGGATTTTCGATGCTGTCAATATCTACATTCCTTTCGGTGAAAATTGCTGAAAGTCCTTTGCCGAGTACGTTTGGTTTGTTATCCATTTGATGGCTCATTGAGATTTACAGAATCGGATGGCGTTTCCGGCTTGCTGCTGAATCCGTTATATGTTTGACCATTTCTTGTCAGGAATTCTTTCCCTAGATCAGTATAATTTCTTGCACCCGTGGATTCAGGATCATAGATGATTATCGGCTTGCCGTAACTTGGCGCCTCTCCTATCTTCACATTCCGATAGATCTTTGTTGTGAACACCTTCTCTCCAAAGAACTTTCTCAATTCGGATTCAATTTGATTTGAAAGTTTTAATCTTGAATCGAACATTGTAAGCAAATAGCCTTCAATGCTAAGCTCACTGTTGAATGAGTTCTTCACATTCTTTATGGTATTGAGAAGCTGTGACAATCCTTCGAGAGCATAATATTCGCATTGAACCGGGATAAGCAATGAATCTGCAGCAGTAAGTGCATTAACCGTTATGAGTCCCAAAGATGGCGGGCAATCGACAATAACATAATCATAATCCTGCGAACCTTGTGAGAATTCATGCAGCTTCCTTCGTAAAATGCTTTCCCTCGAAGGAAGATCTACAAGTTCAAGTTCTGCTGCAACCAGATTAATATTTGACGTAATTACGTCAAGATTTTCGATCTGTGATCTCCGGATGCATTCTGCAAGGGGACGGTTTGATATAAAAATCTCATAGGTTGAATGCCCGTCAATTGATGCCTCAAGTCCCAGCCCGGATGTAGCATTTGCCTGCGGATCAGCATCAATGAGCAAAACCTTTTTTCCCAACATTGAGATTGTGGCAGAAAGATTTATTGCGGTTGTTGTTTTACCAACACCGCCTTTCTGATTTGATATAGATATTATCTTGGGCAAATTTTTTATTTAGGTTACTTCCCGTTTTCAGATTTCGGTTGATTCTCCGGGAAGCATAACAATGCATTTCTTTCCGATTGATTCGATCTTTCTCTTAAACTCACCGGCGTCTGCTCTTATGACATCGAAAGTGTTGTAATGAATCGGTATGATATATTCAGCATTCAGAAACTCGGCTGCTTTAACTGCATCATCAATACCCATTGTATAGTTATCTCCAATTGGAAGAAGCGCATAATCTATCTTATGCATCTCACCAATGAGTTTCATATCAAGAAACAACGCCGTGTCTCCGGCATGATAAATTATCTTGCCATCTGAGTCAATCAAAATTCCTGCCGGATCACCTGCATAAGTGCCGTCAGGAGTTGAAGATGAATGATGAGCAAGTGTAAGTCTTACGTTACCAAACGGAAATGCATGAGAACCTCCAAGATTCATATCATGAGCGGTAACTCCTTTTGAACGAAGATAGTATGCAAGTTCAGCCGTAGCAATAACAGTAGCGTTATTCTTTTTTGCAAGATCAATCGTATCTCCTAAGTGATCTCCGTGTCCGTGAGTTAAGATAATGAAATCGCACTTAGCATCTTCAAAAGCAATATCACACAAAGGATTACCGCTTATAAAAGGATCGATTAGGACTGTTAGCCCTTTGAGTTGAAGCTCTGCGAATGAGTGCCCGTGAAATATGATTTTGTTCATAGGATAGCTATTTGAGGCAAATTACCATTATAGATCAACTTATTCAATTGACATAGTTGAAAGTTGAAAGTTGAAAGTTGAAAATTGAAAGTTGAAAGTTGAAAATTGAAAAATTGGAATGTGCCTTTCTCTCAGTTGAGGTTGTCATAAAACCAATATCTTACCAAAGAGCTGATTTGAGAAGGTTTGCTTTCGTATTGATTTTTCTAACAATCCTGCGAAGACTTTGTTGGAAATTAGTGTAAAGTAACTTTTTTATTTGTTAGATCCCCGCCTGCATCTCTACATCATGAACTCTCGTTACGGGCAGGCATTCGCAGGGATAACATTGATAGTCGTGCGAATATAAACAAAACGTTTGGAGCTTGATAAACAAAAGCACTTGTTTTGTGACAATCTCTTGTGACAGAACCACCTGCAGTGATGTATCAAGTAACAGCGTTTCGGGCAAGCAGGCAATTCTTAATTTTCAACATTCAATATTCAACTTTTCCCGAAGGGACGGCTTCGCCGCAATTTTTAATTTTCAATTTTTAATTTTAAACCTTCCGTCCTGTTTCTTAACTTTTTACTTATACGCAAATGAGCTATATTGAACTCCATTCAAAAGATTAATATAATGTCGAAAACAATCAAAAATAAGCTTACAGAGCAGATTCCGGGTCTTAGAGAAGAAGCTAGAACACTTGCAAAGACGTTTGGTTCCAAGGTAATGGATCAGGTTGTACTTGAACAAATCTACGGAGGTATGAGAGGAATAAAGGGTTTGGTTTGTGATACCTCTTCTGTGGGTCTTGATACAGGGCTCATCATAAGAGGCATTCCGATCCTTGAACTCACTGATAAACTTCCTGAAGAAGTATTCTGCTTATTGCTCACCGGAGAATTGCCTGATGATGCAATATTAAAAGAGTTTCAACAGGATCTGAATAACAGATCGGAAGTTCCTTCATACGTTTGGGATGTTCTGAATGCTCTTCCAAAAGATACACATCCGATGATAGCACTCAGCACTGCAATAATGTCCATGGAAAAAGAATCTGAATTCCGACAGCAGTATGACGGAGGTCTTCCAAAGGACAAATTGTGGGAGCCGATGTTTGAAGATTCATTGAACATAATTGCCAGAGTAACTCAGATCGCAGCATTTATTTACAGAAGATCTTTCGGAAAAGGGGATATGATCCCGCCGGATCCATCATTGGACTGGGCTGCTAATTTTGCCAAAATGCTTGGTGTAAAGGATGAAGACGGAACTTTTGCAAAACTCATGAGGCTCTATCTTGTTCTTCATAGTGATCATGAAAGCGGAAACGCAAGTGCCTTCACTTGCCAGGTGGTTTCATCTACATTATCTGATGCTTATTATTCATTCAGTGCTGCTTTGAACGCGCTTGCAGGACCTCTGCACGGGCTGGCAAATCAGGAGTGTCTCAGATTCATCCTCAAGATGAGAGATGCGATAGGTCATCAGCCAAATGATGATGAGGTTAGGGATTATTGCCAGAACCTGCTTGACACCGGAAAAGTAGTTTCAGGTTACGGGCATGCAGTTCTGAGAATTACTGATCCGCGGTTCACGGCATTTTTGAGATTTGGTCAACAGCACATTTCTGATGATGCAACATTTAAAATGGTTGAACAATTATTTAATATTGTACCGGATCTCTTAATGAAGCAAGGCAAGGCAAAAGATCCGTGGCCAAATGTTGATGCTGCCAGCGGTTCATTGCTTCATCATTACGGCATGACAGAATATCAGTTTTATACGGTGCTTTTCGGAGTCTCAAGAATATTGGGCTTTTCGGCTCAGATAATTCTTTCAAGAGCAATGCAGTCACCTCTGATTAGGCCAAAGTCTGTAACTACCGAATGGATTAAGAAACAAGTGCAATCTTAAAAAACAGAGAAGTTGTATAATTTATTTTGCTAAACAAGCAGAGCTGCATTGAGTTGCAGCTCTGTTTTTTTATGCTCAATTTTTGAAAAAATACTCATTGAACACCGGGAGATATATTGTCGCCTCAATTTGAGCCAAAGCTCATTACTGTCTTAAAGGAAGGTTATTCAAAAAAACAATTTCTATCCGACCTTACTGCAGGCGTGATTGTGGGTATTGTTGCAATTCCACTTGCAATTGCATTTGCAATAGCTTCGGGAGTGAAACCTGAGCAGGGACTTTTCACAGCTGTCATAGCTGGTTTCATTGTCTCTGCATTCGGCGGCAGCAGGGTTCAAATAGCGGGACCAACAGGTGCATTCATAGTTATAGTTTATGATATTGTTCAGAAATTCGGATATGACGGACTTGCAATAGCCACAATCATAGCAGGAGTTATTCTTATTGCTATGGGACTCGCACGGTTTGGTGCATTGTTAAAATTCGTTCCATACCCGCTGACAGTCGGGTTTACAAGCGGGATAGCAGTAATAATTTTTTCTTCACAGATCAGTGATTTTCTCGGACTTGGCTTAACGAATCTCCCGGCGAATTTTGTAGATAAGTGGTCCACGCTGATCAACAATTTTTCACATCCGGAGTTCTATACGGTCTTGATCGGTGTATCAGCACTTGCAATTATTCTATTGTCACAAAAATTCATTCCAAAGGTTCCCGGTTCACTGGTTGCAATTATTCTTCTTACGGCAATTGTAAATCTGATGAACCTTCCCGTTGAAACAATTGGTTCAAGATTCGGAGAAGTCTCAGGAAATATTCCTTCTCCAAAATATCCGACATTGACATGGGGAACAATATCAAGTCTGATATCACCTGCAATTACAATTGCACTTCTCGGCTCAATTGAGTCACTGCTTTCTGCAGTGGTGGCAGACGGTATGATACGGTCAAGGCACAAGTCAAATATAGAACTGATCGCACAAGGCGCGGCAAACATACTCTCTCCAATATTCTCAGGCATTCCGGCTACCGGTGCAATTGCCAGAACTGCAACCAATATCAGAAGCGGAGGAAGGACTCCCATTGCCGGAATTATTCATGTGCTTGTCATATTCTTTGTAATGCTGTTCTTCGGCAAATTGGCATCGCTTATTCCAATGTCTGTGCTTGCAGCAATACTGCTTGTAGTGGCTTACAACATGAGCGAATGGAGATCCTTCAGGAAAATCCTCAAGTATCCAAAGAGCGATGTTGCTGTGATGCTTACAACTTTTTTCCTTACAGTTCTTGTTGATTTGACAGTTGCCCTGCAGACAGGCATCATACTTTCTGCATTCCTTTTCATCAAGAGAATGGCTGATGTAAGCCAACTGACACAGATCACAAAAGATCTGAAGGAATCCGAGGATAAGGAGATGAGTTTGTTCAGCAGTAAACTTCCTGATGGTGTGGAAGTGTTTGAGCTGTACGGTTCTCTTTTCTTTGGAGCAGTGGAGCAATTCTCTGAGACAATTCGCACAATTGAAAAGACACCAAAGGTTTTCATACTTGAAATGAGAAACCTGCTTTCAATTGATGCGTCGGGAATAAGGGCTCTTGAAGATCTGTATGTCGATATGAAGAATCAGGGAACCAAATTAATGATTTCCGGAATTCACAAGCAGCCGTTGTTTGCAATAGCAAATTCAGATCTTCTTGATAAGATAGGAGAAAATATGGTGTTTGATAATCTTGATGAGGCAATAAAAGAGTCTGAAAAGATTGTAACCGGCAAAAGTCAGCAAATTGAATCTCCATCATAATAAGTATTTCCGACCTTAGAAATTTCTGAAAAAACAAGAATAAATATTAAGCCCACAAAATATTATGATGTCTTCAACAAAGCGAATAGGAATTCTACTGATGTTACTTTTGTCTTTGCCTACACCGGGAGAATCACAAATACTACAGAAGATCTCACGTGAGCAGTTTGAGAATGACTGTAAAATTCTGAGACAATCTCTGGAAGAACTTCATCCCGGACTTTACAGGTACAATGACCAACAGTCTTTTGACAGGTCTTACATGGAACTTGTCAGTACATTGGAAGACAGCATCTCTATTAAAGATGCATTCCTGAACATTTCTGAATTCCTGGCAAATATCAAATGCGGACATACATATGCCAATCCGTACAATCAGAATGAAAGTATTGCAGAAAGTATCTTAAGAGGAAATAACAAACTGCCTTTCACTTCTACTCTGATGGAAAATGATATGATAATTGAATATGATGTTTCGGGAGAAGATCTTGGAAAAGGGTCGAAAGTATTTGAGATAAATGGAATTCCTGTAGAAAAGATTATTGGGGATCTGCTTAGATATGCAGACGGCGATGGTGGCAATGAAGGACAGAGATTGAACAACCTGCAGGTAACCGGTTTTGGGGAATATGAATTTTTTGATATATATTTTCCGTTGCTTGTGCCGCCGGTTGATGGAAAGTATGAGATAGAATACAGTGACTTGAGAAGCAGGGCTGGATTTCTAAATGCCGAAGTAAGAGCTGTAAGCAGAGATGAAAGAAAAACAAGGCTGCAGAAAGAATTCGGGATGGGAGATGAGAGTTATGATGAGCAATGGAAGTTTGAAATCATAGACAAGAACTCAGCACTTCTCAGGATAGGAACATTTGTTACGTACAAAATGAAACTCGACTGGAAAAAATTTCTGGCTGATGCATTCGAAGAATTGAACAAGCAAGATATTCCAAACCTGATAATTGATATCAGAGGCAATGCAGGCGGAACAACAGAAGTTGCCGCTGAAATAGCTTCATATCTTACACAGAAGCCAGTTGATTTCAAAATGGAAAAGCGGCTTGTAAGCTATGTGAGAGTTCCTGATGATCTGGAACAATATCTTTCTACTTGGGACAATTCATTCAAAGACAGGACAGGAACAGTGGAGAAATATAATGATAGATTGTATTTGCTGAAAGACGGTTCTCAAAGTGAGTCTGTTATTATCCCAAAGGAGAATGGTTACCGAGGAGAAGTTTATTTATTGGTAGATGCAGCTAACAGTTCTGCAACATTTATTCTTGCTAAGATATTGAAGGAGAATGGTCTTGCAAATCTTGTCGGGCAAACCACCGGAGGAAATCAAAGGGGCATAAACGGCGGACAGATTATGTTTCTGGACCTGCCAAACTCCGGCATTGAGATTGACATCCCACTCATCGGATATTTTCCGGATGGTGAACAGCCGGATGCCGGGCTTGAGCCGGACATCAAAGTTGAAAAGAATAATAAGGACATTGCAGTTGGCAAAGATACTGAGCTGGAATATGTAAAACAGATGATTGAACGAAAGTAAGATTATTGATCGAAGCAATTGTCAAAGTAAAAACTGATTTGTCTGTGCTTCAAGTAGAGCATTCTCATTCATGAAAAAAAATGTTTTCTTTGCTGTCCAAACATTTTCGAAGTGACGAAATTATTGCCTTAATAGTTCAATAGAAAACGCTCTTGCGAATGTCGTAAGAACAACCCGCCTCATCCTAATGCCGTTAAGAAATTGTGAGCTTTGG
>CALEVL010000341.1 GCA_937924675.1 uncultured Ignavibacteria bacterium
GCAAATATACTCATTGAGGCGGTGAAATTAAATTAAGAATTGAGAATTGAGAATTGAGAGTTGAGAAATGAGAGTTGAGAGTTGAGAGTTGAGAATTGAGAGTTGAGAATTATGGCAAAGTTGTGACTTTGAACTTTCAACTTTGATCTTTCAACTTTGATCTTTGAACTAATTTTCAATTTCAATCAACTTTAAATTTCTTTACTTTGAGCCAATGAAAATTGTCTTCATATGTCTCATTGCATTATGTATAAGTATGTTTGCGCGAACAGTCAATTCGCAGGTCGAGATGGTTGATATAGGAGATCCTGTTTATCAATTCCTGAAACAGATGCAAGTATCCGGCTACTTAAGTGATTACAATTCCTCACTTGCGCCCATTTCCAGAAGTTCGGTTGCCGGTTTTTTGAAAAAGCTGAATGAGTCATCATTGCGGTTTTCTTCGAGTGCCAGTTCAAGATTAAAATATTTTTCGACTGTATTTGAATATGATATGACCGGCAAAACAACTTATCAGAACAGGCTTCTGCTCGGGCCGGATAAGCTGAATGACAACAGAAATACAAATCTGTATTTTCATACTGATTCATCAGTGGCTTTCTTTGCTGGAGTTAATGCTTCATCTTTCTATAGAAAAAATTCGGATGTACCTGACGAATTCGCGAATATGATGTTTGGCAACGCCGGCTTATCTGCACGGGCGACACTCTTTGATCAGGTTGGAGTAATGCTTGATGTGCAAAGAAGTTTTGGTGCAGGAGGAGACAGCAATTCAAACCAATATGTCCCTTTTTTTTCCCCGGAGACAATGGGTAAAGACGGATTCAGGGATCAAAAGGAACAATACAATTATGACAGGGGATTTGGAAATAAGGGCTCTGAAGAAATGGAAGATGAAATTGATAACAGCCGTTTTGCAGGATATGTACGCTATGCAACGATGAATGAGTGGTTCTCGCTCTTGGTTGGAAGAACTGCCTCAAGTTATGGCTTCGGATATATTGACAAACTTTTTCTATCCGACAATGCAGATGCTTTTGATGCGGCTCAACTTGAACTGAAGTACAAGTCTGTAAATTACAGGTTCTTCTATGGCTCAATCTCAGGTGACTCAACCGGAATCTATACTTTTTATGAACCTTTTCCGATATATGAAAGAGAGCTGTCTTCAAAGAACATCGTGAGCCATTACCTCGGCATTAACTTTTCGCAGGCATTTCGTCTGGGTCTTTGGGAATCTGTAGTTATAAGCGAGCAACCATTCAGCTTTACATATTTCAATCCGGTCAGCTTTCTTACATCTGCAGATCTAAGCTCGGGTGATGAAAGCACTACCAAGAATAATGCAATCCTTGGAGTTGAAATGGAAGTTACTCCTGCAAAGAATATTTCCTTTCAGGCATCGTTGCTGATTGATGATCTTACATTCGGGACTTTGTTTGAAGATGACTCACTGAATGAAAATAAGTTTGGCTGGCAAATTGGTGCTATGTGGACGGGGCTTCCGGGACTCGCACTTTCACTTGAGTTTACTCATCTCGATCCGTTTGTTTACTCGCATCGTTCTAACAAAAGCACTTACACTAACAGAGGTTACTCGCTTGGACACGCGCTTCCACCAAATTCAGACGAGATTGCTCTGCAGATGCAATACAATCCAACGCCTGAGATCAGCGCAAATTTTACTTACAGACATCAACGGTCAGGCGAGGGAGTTGAGCTTGATCAGAACGGGACTCTGAAAGCAAATTACGGAGGATACATAAATTACGGACTCGGTGATGCTTATCTCCGGACAAACAATTTCCTTGACGGTAACAGGATCAACAGAGATTATTTCATACTGAATGCTTCTTATCAGTTCATCCGGCAATTTTACCTTCTGACAAGGCTTGAATACAGATACATTGACAATATTTACGAAAGCAAGACGTACGATGACTTACTGCTGGATCTTGGGGTGAGATTTGATCTTTGATAGATTGAGATGAAATCCGCAATATCAAAGTCATTTCGTTCCTATGCTGATCAGAATGTTGAAGGATCTTTCTCTGAAACATTCCGGAAAAAGAGGATGAGGTTTTTCATAGAGTTCTGCAACAAGTTTGATAACAAACTTAAGATCGTTGATATCGGAGGAAAATTCTATCACTGGAAGAGTTCTGCAGAATTCTTGGAAAACATTGAACTGACATTGATAAACGTTGAGAAAGAGACAGAAACGTTGCCCGAAAATGTAAATTTTATAGAAGCCGATGCAAGGAATCTTGAAATTATTTCTGACAAGCAATTTGATGTTGCATATTCAAACAGTGTCATTGAGCATTTCTCAAATTTTGAAGATCAAGTAAAGGTTGCATCAAACATCAGGCGGATCGCAAAGCATTATTTTGTGCAAACCCCAAATTATTATTTCCCGGTCGAGCCGCATTTCCTGGTACCGTTTTTTCAGATGCTGCCACCCGGTGTGAAGATAACTCTCGTGAAAAACTTCTCACTTGGTTGGTACGAAAAGCAGTCAGATGACAAGTCAGCTGCTGAGCTTGTTAATTCAATTAGACTTCTGAACAGGAAAGAATTGATTGAGCTTTTCCCGGATGCAGAGATTTATGAGGAAAAATTTTTTGCGATGAACAAATCATTCATAGCTTATCACTGAATTATAAATGGAACTGTTTAAAATAGGATTCCTCTCTATAAAGCTCATGGACATAATTGACATATTAATTGTCACTTATGTATTCTATAAGCTTTATACTGTGATGAAAGGTACAGTCGCATCGCAGATATTCATAGCACTTGTGCTGATTTTGTTATTCTCATTCTTAGCTCAGCTGATAAATCTGCAGGCAACCGGTTGGCTTCTTAGCAGAATAACTGAGATCTGGGTGATAGCCCTGATCATATTATTTCAGCCGGAGATCAGACGGCTGCTGCTTCTGATCGGGAAAACAAGACTTGGAAGGCTGTTCACAAAAGGAACAGTTGATGAAGATATAAATGAAATCAGTGAAGCTTGCTTTGATTTGAAAAGCAGAGGATGGGGAGCATTGATCGTTATTGAGAGAAGTTCGGGATTGAAAAGTGTAATTGAAACAGGGGAGCTGATTCAATCGCGTGTAAATAAGGAAATGATAATCTCCATATTCAGTCCAAGCTCTCCGCTTCATGACGGTGCCGTAATAATCAAAAATGACAGGATAGAGGCTGCAAGATGCCTCCTTCCATTATCTGATCTGGAGAAGATCTTAAACAAGAGACTTGGGACAAGGCATAGAGCGGGAATCGGAATTACAGAAGTATCTGATGCAGTTGCTGTAATTGTGTCTGAAGAAAGAAAAACTATCTCACTTGCATCAGACGGAAATCTTGATGTTATAACGGATTTAACAATGCTCAAGGAAAAGCTAAATGAACTCATGGGTAAAAGATCAGTCGCCGGTTCAATGAAAGAGATATTGAAAGAGACGGGAAGTGAAGTGTTTGAGAAAGATAGCGATGCAAAAGAAAATATTCCGAAAAAATAGCAATGGGAATGCTTCAACAGGTTCAAAGAGATCAGCTTGTAAAGGAGCTCATCAAAGAAGGAATTGATGACGAGTATGTATTAGGCGCAATAGAAAGAACAAAGCGTGAATATTTTGTCGCCGATGAAATGAAGAAATATGCATACGAAAATGTTGCATTGCCGCTTGAAGGAAATCAGACTATCTCTCAGCCCTTTACTGTTGCTTTCATGACTCAGCTTCTTGATGTGAGAAAAGGTTACAAAGTGCTCGAAGTTGGAACAGGTTCAGGATATCAATCTGCAATACTCAAGGAAATGGGTGCCGTTGTTTTCACAATAGAGAGAATCAGACTGCTTCACACAAAAGCAAAGAAGACACTTGCTTCACTTGGTTATGATGTCAATCTCAAATGCGGCGATGGAACAATGGGTTGGGCTGAACATTCACCCTATGACAGAATAATTGTAACTGCCGGTGCACCGCAGGTGCCAAAGGCATTGTTGCTTCAGCTTAAGCCGGGCGGCAAACTCGTGATTCCTGTTGGATCTGCAAATTCTCAGGAGCTGAATCTGGTTGAAAGGCAGTTTCCGAAATCCGGTGATGAAGAACCGAAGTTTGTCAGAAAGAAATACTTTGATTTCAGGTTTGTGCCTCTGATTGGCGAGGAAGGGTGGGAGGAGAGCAATTAGAAATTGGAAATTAAGAATTAGAAATAGTTCAATCTGTTCAGCAATTTTGAGTTGCATTAAACTTCGTCGAAATCTAATAGTGAAAATTGAATGAAGTAATAAGTTCATATAAGACTCTTTCGGAATCATGTTCGTTTGAACTAAAGGAATCCAAATCAAGGTTCGTAGCAATTGCAACTCCATCTCAAACAATTGAAGATGCAATGAACTTGTATGCGGGTGTTAGAAAAGAATATTATGATGCGGCACATTTTCCCTTTGCTTACAGATTGAAACCTGCGGGGGAGCTTTACAGATATTCAGATGATGGCGAACCTTCAGGCAGCGGAGGCAAGCCTGTTTATGACGCACTTGTCAAGCATGAGCTTGCAAATTCCATGTTGGTGGTGGTCAGATACTTTGGCGGAGTTAAGTTAGGCGTAGGTGGACTTAAACGTGCATTCTTTGAAACAGCAGATCAATGTTTGTCTTATGCAAAGATCAGGGAAGTAATCATTACTGAAAGATTGCAGATTCAATTTGAGTACAAATACATTAGTGCAATGATGAAGCTGATTGAGGATGATGGTGTTAAGATCTCTGAAAACAAATCAGAGGAAGAGTGCCTGCTCGTTTTAGATGTGCCGGTTTCAATAGCAGATGAATTCCGAAAAAAGCTATTGACAGTGAGCAATGGTTCTGTGAAAACAGATAATCCTATCTCTTGAATGGCTCAATGCGATCAGTAAAGTCGGGCCTGTAGTAACTCTCCGATTCAAACTCCTGAATGAAACCGTTTTCTAGTTCGAATTCATCCATAAGTTCCAGCACTTTGAAATATTCTCTTTCGCGAATATTCCTTGACAAGAGTTCAGTGTCCAATGCTTTGTGAGTTGGGTAATATTGCGACATGACCGAAACATTTATCTCCCTGTCAAGCTCCGAAATAAATCTCAACGTGTTTCTGCTTCCTGCAATATCGTTTGGAAGGATCAGATGCCTTATCAGAAGCCCTCTTCGTAATAAACCATTTTCAATTGTGAGGTCACTTCCTAATTGACTGTTCATTTCGCGGACAGAGTTCATTGCATGTGTCCAATAATTCTTAACTTTAGAATACATATATCCATAATCATTATCAGAGTATTTCAAATCCGGAAGATAAATGTCAATGATTCCATCAAGCAGTTTAAGAACTTCAACCGAATCATAAGAGTTGGTATTGTAAACCAGCGGAAGCCGAAGACCATTGCCGGCAGCTATATCCAATGCTGCAATTATCTGCGGAACGAAGTGTGTTGGTGAAACCAATCCGATGGCATTTACATTCTTGCTTTGAAGCTCAAGCATGATATCTGCAAGCCGTTCAATTGTAACTTCGTTTTTGATTTCAGTTTTGTGATTCTGTGAGATCTCAAAATTCTGGCAATAGACACATCTGAGATTGCAGTTGCCGAAAAAAATATTGCCAACGCCATTGTCATTCCCGTTTTCTGCACATCCGGAAAGAACAGGTTCTTCACCATGATGAACACAGTAGGATGAGACAACAGGCAAGATTCCTGAATAGCAAGCGGATATCTTATTCTCCAGTCTGTTAAATTTGCAGTCCTTCGGACAAATGTCACATGAACGCAACATGCTCATTAGCAGGTTAGCTCTCCTGCCGAGTTCACCACTGCTGTGCAGATTCAAATATGATGGAAAGGTCTTTCTCAAGTTAGTGATGTTCTGATACAAAAAATACTTATGCATAGAAAACTGTCATGCTGTCAGGCGTGTCATAACCAAGCTCAAGCATTAACTCCATATTAGTAAACGAGAGTCCGTCTCCAAGATTCTTTGAAGGTCGGATCACTCTGAGTCCGATTTTCCTCTTACCGTAGAAAGGATTATTTGCAGAAGTAAATATCGTATCTAACTGCTCATCCGTAAAGCCCGTATTTCTCTGGACGCGTTCCCGGAGCTGCTCTATATAGCTTGCTCCTGATGAATAAAGTTCTGTCATGCGCAGATCATTGCCTGCAACTTCATTTGAAAAAATATCTATTGTCCTTAGAAGAATGTCTTTCACATTGTTCAGTATAGAAGCATCAAAGTATCTCTCATTCGGAGGGGTTGTAATTATGGCAGTAATATCAGTTGCACCTGCATCAATTACAACATCAGATGGAAGAAAATTTCTTGCTCCGCCGTCAATATATTGAAGTCTGTTGATCATAACGGGCGTCATCAAAACGGGTTGAATACAGCTTGCAAGTATCGCACGAATGAACATTTCCTTATCTTTCCACAGCATAACGTCATAGTTCCTGTTGCCCGTTGCATTCGTATTCGTAAAATAAGTTGAGCGTGAGTTCTGCAGACAAACTGTTGAAATGAATATCTTCTTACCGGAGTTCATTATCCTCTCGTATCTCTCCTGGGTTATCGTCTTTCTGATTAACTTCTCCAGCGGTGCAGTGTCATAAAGTGCATTCTTATAGAGTGCAGCGCTTAGAAGATCGTTTTCTTTCAGCACATCATCCTTAGTAACATGCTTGTAGATTTTCCATAACTCATCTAAATCACCGATTGCCAGCATAGGCGCTATAAGCGCTCCGGTGGAAGTTCCTGAAATAATGTCAAATGATTCACCCTTGTTGTACAATCGCTTGAGTACACCTACCGAAAATGCACCCTTGTCACCTCCTCCGCTGAGAGCTACAGCCTTCATGATATGATAATGATAGTTGGAAATTTAATTAATCAGATCGCATATTACAAAAATCTGTCTTTAAATTCTCACTAATTTTGGAGATGTTAATTTTAAAGCAGCAGCTAAACCATAATTACATTTTTATTATCGCATGACTTTAAAGTACAGCCTGCTCAGCGGAAGATCTTTGTCAAAGAAATTTCTATTCTTTCTTTTGCTCATAACGTCTTTCATTAGTATCACTGCTAATGCACAGATAGAGAATGTTCCAATAGATGATCCCGTTTATATTTTCATTAAGGAAATGCAGGTGAGGGGTGCGATCATGAATTTTGATGACGGAATTTCGGGGCTTTCAAGATTTCAGGTTGTAAATTATCTCAATGAAGCAAAGAATTCCGGGATCAAATTGTCGGTCACTGAAAAGTCACTGATCGAGAGATACCTTGTAGATTTTGATCCTCAAAGAATAAACAAGAATACCTCATTCTCGTTATTTGGAGGAAACTATGAAATGTCAAAGAGTGCAGGTGATATTTTTTCAGACAAGCAAAAATATCTTTACGCGTACAGAAAAGGCCCTAATAATTTGTTCATTCGCGGAGGTGGTCATCTTGGATATGCAAACAGGTTCAAGCCCGACAGTAAGGAAAATGCCGAGATATTTGACGTTGGATTTGATATAAGAGGCACCTTGTTTGAAAATCTCGGATATTACTTCTATGTTCTAAAAGGTGGAGTTTCAGGAGACACTACACTTGCAGAACTCATGCTGCCTGAACTGAGGTCAAATTTCAAATATCTTGAAAATATTGAGAACATAAGAAACTATGATTTTGCTAAGGGTTATCTCAAGTACTATTTTGAACCTTCAGAAGGTATGGGAATTTCGGCCCAGTTTGGCCGCGAGAAAGTAAAGCTCGGATATGGTTACAGCAGCAGTTTGGTAATGTCAGGCAATGCACCGGATATGGACTTTCTTAAGCTTAGCTTCAAGTACGGTATAATAAACTATTACTCATTCTTTGGATCGGGCGTGGGTCCATTCAGTCAGGTAAGGACTGATAACTACACGAAGTACTTTACATCCAACAGGCTGATGCTTTCATTTGAGAATTTATTTGATATCGGAATCGGTGAGATAATTATTTCTTCAGACAGGCTTGAACTTGCTTATCTGAACCCTGTGATATTTTATAAATTTGTTGAGATGTCATTGCAGGACAGGGATAACGGGACTGTTTATTTTGATTTGCAGACTCATTTCCTGAAGGACCTTGAGTTTCAGGGTACATTTTATCTCGATGAAAACATTCTCTCAAATCTAGATGACATGACCAAAAGTTCAAACAAAACTGCATACCAGTTGGGATTTTATTGGTACAGGCCGGTAAGTATTGAGAATCTGTCTCTGATATTTGAATATACAAAGATAAGACCTTATGTTTATACTCACTTCAATCCTAAAAATAATTACACTTCCTTTGGACAGATAATTGGGCATCCGGTAGGTCCGAATGCAGACCAGATTTATGCGGCAATTGCAGTTAATCTATCAGACAGACTCAGAATGAATGCTGAGTATCAAAGGATAAGAAGAGGCGAAAATGTTTATTCCGCAGACGGAACACTTGAATCGAACGTAGGAGGTGATGCTTTTCAGACATTCAGAATTGGAATAGATCCAGAGCATTCCTACTTTCTCGACGGGATAAGGATAAACGACAATATATATTCGGTTTCATTGACCTATGAGCCGATCAGAGACTTCAGATTTGATTTGTTTTATTCATACATTAACGAAGAAAATCTTACTTCCGGTACAAAAAGTGATTATTCTTATGCGTACGGAAAACTTGCAATCATTTTCTGATAAACCTGTAAATACTGTTTAGAGAGCGCAATCTGTGTTTTAGGCGAAATCTTTCCCTGATTAGATCTTGTTGACAATATTCTGTCATTGAAATGAAATAAAGTTGCAGCAGGTACTTTAAAATTTATTGACTAAAAAGGATAGAATTCGTATTTTGAAAGTTTCCAAAATAATGATTTAGCACTTTGCCAACAATCAATCAACTGATACGTAAAGGACGAAAGAAGATTATCACGAAGAGCAAGGCTCCGGCCATGGATTCTTGTCCGCAAAAACGTGGTGTATGTACAAGAGTTTACACATCTACGCCAAAGAAACCTAACTCTGCTTTGAGAAAAGTGGCAAGAGTAAGGCTGACAAATCAAATCGAAGTTACAGCTTATATTCCGGGAGAAGGCCATAATCTTCAGGAGCACTCGATTGTTTTGATAAGAGGCGGAAGAGTAAAAGACTTGCCGGGAGTAAGATATCATATAATTAGAGGAGCATTGGATACGGCAGGAGTTGCAAACAGGAAAAAAGGAAGATCCAAATACGGAGCGAAAAAGGCCAAAGTCGCCACCAGCTAATCTGAAAATTTTTAAACAAGCAACTTAACAAATGAGAAGAAAGCGAGCAGAAAAGAGGATCAGAAGACCGGATCCAAAGTATAATGACATTTTGATCGGCAGATTCATAAATAGTCTTATGAACGACGGAAAGAAACAGATCGCTCAGAAGATCATGTATGATGCCATGAAAATTATGGAAGATAAATCAAAGACTGAACCTCTTGAAGTATTCAAGAAAGCCATGAATAATGTTCAACCGGCAATTGAAGTCAGGTCAAGGAGAGTTGGAGGTGCAAACTACCAGGTTCCTTCTGAGGTTAGACCGGACAGAAGAATAGCACTTGCGATCAAATGGATACTTACTTATACCAGGGCCAGAAATGAGAAATCGATGTCTGTAAAACTTGCAAATGAATTGCTGGCAGCTTCTGTTGGAGAAGGAAATTCTGTTAAGAAGAAAGAGGATGTGCACAAGATGGCAGAAGCAAACAAGGCTTTTGCTCATTTCAGGTGGTAATAAAATTAAAATAAAAGAAAAGGACAGTAAAAAATAACATGTCAAGGCAAGTATCGTTAGAAAAAACAAGAAACATAGGCATCATGGCTCATATTGATGCCGGAAAGACCACAACAACCGAGAGAATTTTGTATTATACAGGTCGTCTTCACAGGCTTGGAGAAGTTCATGAAGGTGCAGCTACTATGGATTGGATGGAGCAGGAGAAGGAAAGAGGAATTACGATCACATCTGCAGCTACAACCTGTGCATGGAATAATCACAGGATCAATATCATTGATACTCCGGGGCACGTAGATTTTACGGCTGAGGTAGAAAGATCACTCAGGGTTCTTGACGGAGCAGTTGCATTATTTTGTTCAGTTGGTGGTGTTGAGCCTCAGTCAGAAACAGTATGGAGACAAGCAGATAAGTATAAAGTGCCGAGAATGGCATTTGTCAATAAGATGGACAGAATTGGAGCAGACTTTTTCCATGCGATAGATATGATGAAGGACAGATTGAAAGCAAATGCAGTGCCTATTCATCTACCTATTGGACAAGGTGACTTGTTCAATGGTATCATTGACCTTATAACAATGAAGGCAAGGATGTTCAATGAAGATACACTTGGCGCTACTTTTGAAGATGTTGATATTCCGCCGTCTTTGGTTGATCAGGCAAAGGAATACAGGCATAAATTGCTCGAGGCTGTTGCAGATGTTGATGATACATTGCTGGAAAAGTTTCTCGAAGGAAAGGAAATTTCCGAAGAGGAGATAGTTCGGGTTTTGAGAGAAGCTACGATCGCAGTTAAGATTATTCCTGTGCTTTGCGGTTCTTCATTCAAGAATAAGGGTGTTCAGAATCTTCTTGACAGGGTAGTTGATCTTCTTCCGTCTCCGCTTGATGTTGGTGCAGTTGAAGGACATCATGTTCATACAGACGATCACATTCAGAGGAATGTTTCAGATGATGAGAAGTTTACGGCTCTTGCTTTTAAGATAATGACCGATCCGTTTGTAGGAAAGCTTACGTTTTTCAGAGTCTATTCCGGAAAAGCGCTTGCAGGAAGTTATGTTTATAATTCAGTTGCAGGAAAGAAAGAGAGATTCAGCAGACTGCTTCAGATGCATGCAAACAGCCGAGAAGATCTAAAGGAAGTTTATTGCGGAGATATTGCAGCGGCTGTTGGATTAAAATATACAAGAACCGGAGATACTCTATGCGATGAGTCAGATCCTATAGTACTTGAGAAGATCATATTTCCGGAGCCGGTCATTCAGATCGCTATCGAGCCTAAGACTAAGGCTGATCAGGACAGATTGTCAGAGTCACTTGCTAAACTCTCTGATGAAGATCCTACATTCAGAGTGAAGACGGATGAAGAGACAGGTCAGACATTGATCGCTGGAATGGGAGAGCTTCATCTTGATATTATTGTTGACAGACTAAAGAGGGAATTCAAGGTAGACGCAAATGTTGGAAACCCGCAGGTCGCATATAAAGAGACTATCAGAAAGAAAGTTGTTCAGGAAGGTAAGTTTGTCAGGCAATCAGGTGGTCGCGGACAGTTTGGTCATGTATGGATCGAACTTGAACCTAATGAAAAAGGTAAAGGATTTGTATTTGAGAACGGTATTGTAGGTGGTGTTATTCCAAAGGAATATATTAATCCTGTTGCCGACGGAATCGAAGAAGCTATGAAGAATGGCGTTTTGGCAGGTTATCCTGTAGAAGATATAAAGGTGAAATTGTTTGACGGTTCATACCATGATGTTGACTCATCTGAAATGGCGTTTAAGATTGCCGGATCAATGGCTTTTAAAGAGGGTGCAAGAAAGGCAAGTCCTGTATTGCTTGAGCCAATTATGGAGGTTGAAGTTGTAACGCCTGAAGAATATATGGGTGATGTGATGGGAGATCTTAGTTCAAGAAGAGGAAGAATAGAAGGTATGTCGCAAAGAAGCGATGCACAGGTTATTAAGGCAATGGTTCCGCTTTCAGAGATGTTCGGATATGCGACAACAATGAGATCTATGACACAGGGCAGAGCAATTTATTCAATGCAATTCTCACACTATGATGAGGCACCGAAGAGCGTTTCGGAACAGATCATAGAGAAGGTCAAAGGAAAAGAGAAAGTAAGCTAACTAAGCAAGTAAAGTTTTTCGTTCTTTATAAATGCCGGGTCAGCCTGTATTCATAAGCAGGACAAACTCGTAAATCAGACACGTTCAAAAGTTCTATAAAATCTAAGATGTTGACAAAAAAGTTTTTTTCAACATCCGGGTTCCCATCAGGGTCAGTAGCTCAGATGGTTAGAGCGCGTGCCTTATAAGCACGAGGTGGGAGGTTCAATTCCTCCCTGACCCACTTATTTGAAGAGTAAACATTTAGTAAGGATTCTGCTGTATGTAATTTGCGGTGAAAGATAGCCGGATTTTAAAAGGGATTCTTTCGCAATGCCTCAATGAAATGAGGGTGTAAGACAAAATTCAAAAAAAACTAATTCATTAATCAATAGCAATAAGGGGAAACACTAAATGGCTAAAGAGAAATTTAATACCAGTAAACCGCATGTTAATATCGGAACTATTGGCCACGTTGACCATGGTAAGACTACATTAACAGCGGCAATCACAATGGCACTTGCAAAGAAGGGCCATGCAAAAGTAAGAGCATTCGATTCCATTGACAAAGCTCCGGAAGAAAGAGCCAGAGGAATCACGATCGCTACTGCTCACGTTGAATATGAAACAGGACTCAGGCACTATGCCCACGTTGACTGTCCGGGACACGCTGACTATATCAAGAACATGATCACGGGTGCTGCTCAGATGGACGGTGCTATTCTCGTTGTTGCAGCGACTGACGGTGCAATGCCACAAACCAAGGAGCATATTCTTCTTGCAAGACAGGTTGGCGTTCCGGCAATTGTTGTTTTCCTAAACAAAGAAGACATCATAAAGCAGCAAGAAAAAACTCCTGAAGATGCAGAACTTCTTCTTGAGGTAGTTGAATCTGAACTCAGAGATATTCTCAATTCATTCGGTTATCCGGGCGATGAGATTCCAATTATAAGAGGAAGCGCACTTCTTGCAATGGAAGCCGGTGTTGACGCTGCAGCTCCTGTAGATGATCCGAGACTGAAATGCATTTATGATCTTATGGATGCAGTTGATTCATATGTGCCGCAGCCGACAAGAGATATTGATAAGTCATTCCTTATGCCGGTTGAAGACGTATTCTCAATCACAGGTAGAGGTACAGTAGCAACAGGAAGAATTGAAAGAGGAAAAGTTAAAGTTGGTGAGGAAGTTGAACTCATCGGACTCGGTGCAAAGAAAAAGACAGTTGTAACCGGAGCTGAAATGTTCAACAAGGAACTCGATGAAGCAGTAGCAGGATTCAACTGCGGACTTCTTCTCAGAGGTGTTGATAAGAATGAAATAGAAAGAGGAATGGTTCTTGCCAAGAGCGGAAGCATTACACCTCATAAGAAGTTTGAAGCTCAGGTTTATATCCTTGCCAAGGAAGAAGGCGGAAGACATACACCTTTCAGCACAAACTACAGACCGCAATTCTATTTCAGAACAACAGACGTAACAGGTGTTGTTCACTTGCCTGATACAATTCAGATGGTAATGCCCGGTGATAATGTTGAGAAACTCGTAATTGAGCTTATCACTCCAATCGCTATGGAAGAAGGTCTGAAATTTGCTATCAGAGAAGGCGGAAGAACAGTTGGTGCAGGTGTTGTAACAAAGATCATTGATTAATTCTTAAACAGGAACAAAATTGGCATCACAGAAGATCAGAATCAAACTGAAGTCATACGACCATACGCTTCTCGACAAATGGACGGAAAGGATCATCAGGGCAATCAAGCAGACAGGTGCAATAGTCAGCGGACCGATACCGTTGCCGTCAAAGAAAAATGTATATACAGTATTGAGGTCGCCGCATGTTGACAAGAAGTCAAGAGAACAGTTCGAGACACGTTCACACAAGAGGTTGATAGACATTCTGAATTCGTCTAACAAAACCCTTGAAGCGTTGACAAAGCTTGATCCTCCGGGCGGTGTCGATATTGAGATAAAAGTATAAAGTCACAAAGACAACCAAATGATTGGAATACTAGGCAAGAAGGTAGGGATGACCTCTATCTTTGCTGATGACGGGAATTGTATTCCCTGCACAGTAATTGAAGCAGGACCCTGTTATGTAACCGGTATCAAGACAAATGATAAAGACGGTTATAATTCGGTTCAACTTGGATTTGAAGAGAAGAAAGAAAAAAACTCTACAAAACCGGTTATCGGAATGTTTAAAAAGCACAAACTACCTGTACTGAGACATGTACGCGAGATCAGAGATTTTGAACATGAGAATCTGAAGGAAGGTGATATCGTAAAGGTTGATATGTTCAAAGAAGGAGATACCGTAAAAGTTACGGGTGTTTCCAAGGGTAAAGGGTTTCAGGGAGTTGTGAAGAGACATGGATTTGGCGGAGGTGTCAGAACTCACGGCCAAAGCGACAGGGAACGTGCGCCGGGATCTATTGGCGGAAGCTCATATCCTTCAAGAGTTTTCAAGGGTCAGCGTATGGCCGGAAGAATGGGCGGCGACACGGTATCAGTCAGAAATCTGAAAGTTGTAAAGGTCTTTGGAGACTCGAATCTGATCCTGGTTCAGGGAGCTGTTCCGGGTTCGAAGACAGGACTCGTTGAAATTTATAAAAAATAATCAATGGAACTGAAAGTTTATAAGCTCGACGGTTCGGAAACAGGTGAAACTGTAAATCTTCCTGAGGAAGTATTCGAACTCGAAAATCCGAATGAGCATCTGATTTATCAGGCAGTGAGAACTTATCTGTCAAATCAAAGACAAGGCACGCACAAGACAAAGGAAAGAAACGAAGTTCGCGGAGGCGGCAAGAAACCGTTCAGACAAAAGGGAACAGGCAATGCAAGACGCGGAACAAGCAGATCTCCTTTGATGGTCGGCGGTGGTACGATCTTCGGACCAAGGCCTCATACTTACAAGTTGAAGCTGCCGAAGAAATCATCAAGGATTGCACGTAAGAGCGCTCTGAGTCTGAAGGCAAAAGGAAATGAAATCATGATAATAGAGGACTTTTCTTTTGAGTCACCAAAGACAAAGGATTTGTTTAATATTCTCAAATCTCTTAAGTTGCAGGACAAGAAGACGCTTCTGCTTCTTGGAGTGAAGAATGAAAATGTTTATAAGTCTGGCAGAAACATTGAAAAGCTCAGAGTCAGAATTTCCGACAAAGCAGCTACATATGACCTGCTCGATAACAAAATGATCCTCATGCAAAAATCGGCTCTTGAGCCGCTTTGCAAAAGCTTAATCAATTAATGCATACAGTTCAGAAATGAAAACAATTCTCGTAAGGCCGCTAATCACGGAAAAGAATACAAATCTTCAGGAGTCGCTGAATCAATATGCATTTGAGGTTGGCCGTGATTCCAATAAGATCGAAATCGCAAGGGCAGTTGAAAAGAAATTCAATGTAAGAGTTGAGAAGGTCAGGACAATCGTATCCAAGGGCAAGAGCAAATCACAGATGACCAAGAAGGGAAGATTCGCAGGATACAGGGCTGATAGGAAGAAAGCGATTGTGACTCTACATAAGGAAGATAAGATCGATTTTCTCGGAGTCATTGACTAGGACGACTTAACTTAAATCCCGAAAGAAACAGGGATGCCTTCTAAAGAACTTTCCGCGAGAATACCTTTGCGGAACAAAATTCGGAAAAGCAGAGAAGAGTTACTCAAAAATAAACTAAAGCTCGATGAAAAAGTCATCGGGCTTTTAGTGCATTCACAAGGAACCATGAAGAGCCGTTCTTTTACAAATGATGTCGAGACTACAATGAATGTAAAATGAAATCCGGGAATGAAGCGTTTCTCGACACGCATATATTCGCCGATCATCTAACTTTCAAAAGCAAGGAAAGTTCTTTCCTGCTAAAATGTCTTGAATCATTTGATCATTGTTATACATCGGTCATAAATGTTGGCGAAGTTCTATCGGCCTGCAAAAACAAAAAGCAGGCAGAACTTGCAAAGAGAGCATTTTACGGTGCAGGACTTCTGGGAATTCCTTACAGATATTCAGAACGACTCGGACAGATCCTCAGAGATGTGAAGTCAAAGGAGACCAATAATTACAGAGATGCTTTGATTATTATGATGTGTTCTGAAACAAAACTGACACTTGTGACATTTGATGCTGAAAGGTATCTGTCACTTTCAAAGAAATTCGGCGTAAAAGTTATAGGCAGAAAAGCCATAGAAGAAACAATTTTTAAGCAAACAAAAAACAATCCGGCATGAAACTAGGAAAACAGTACACAAGCAGGGAGAACCAGTCAACTGATATCTATCTTAAGGAGATCAGTAAGACTACACCCCTTTCCGTTGAACAGGAGATTGAATATGCGAAGAGAATCAAGAAGGGCGATAAGAAAGCGCTGGATGCACTTGTAAAAGCAAACTTAAGATTCGTTGTCAGTGTTGCCAAGCAATATCAGAATCAGGGATTATCACTTAATGATCTGATTAATGAGGGAAACCTTGGTTTGATAAAGGCAGCAAAGAAGTTTGATGAGACCAGAGGATTCAAGTTTATCTCTTATGCAGTATGGTGGATCAGGCAGTCTATTCTTCAGGCGCTTGCTGAGCAATCGAGAGTAGTAAGGCTTCCGCTGAATATCGTACAGCAGAAGAGTAAAATTGCAAAAACAATCAGCGAACTTGAGCAGAAGAACGAAAGAGCTCCAAACGTTCTTGAGATTGCGGAGAAGCTTGACATGAGTATATGGGAAGTTCAGGAGACGTTAAAGAATTCCGGAGGACACGTTTCGGTTGATGCACCAAGCATTCACGGTGAAGATACAAAACTCATTGACATTATGCCTGACAAGCAGGAAAAAATGCCGGACATGAATCTTATGAAGGATTCATTGAGAATAGAAATTGACAGAGCGCTTGATACGCTTTCCCAAAGAGAGAAGGAAGTTGTGAAACTCTATTACGGGCTGGAAAAAGAAAACCCGCTAACGTTGGAAGAGATTGGCGATAAGTATAAGCTTACAAGAGAAAGAGTAAGACAGATCAAAGAGAAGGCGATCAGAAGATTAAGACAAGCGTCCAGAAGTAAAGCTCTTAAGACCTACTTAGGTCAATAAAAATTTATTCAGACTCGTTTTTCATCAAGCCCGTGCATAAGATGTGCGGGCTTGTTTTTTTATAGTTCGTCATAGACAGTGTGAACCATGGGAATCCACCCCCTTGGGGAAAGTTTTTGTGGTGTCGGGACTTCCGTCCCGACACATGTTGACTATTTGCGTCAGGACGAAAGTCCTGACGCCACAATAAAATCACCTTTATGCAAGGCTATTTTTTAGATTCGCTTATCTATTTAGTAACAAGTTGAAGGATACCAGGTTCTTGATTTAACTACGGACTGTTAACTAAAGCTACTAACTATTAAGCTGTTCTAACTTACTTAATTTTTTCATTAACCATCTATAGTTTACCAGTTGCGAACCTTCGATTTCCTTTTTTAATAATGAAAGATCTGTTTTGATTTCACCCAGTTTTATCTTATACAGAATAAGAATATATTTTACAAAGTTTTGTCTCACCTTAATCAGATTACTGCTTAACGATTTAACATTTTTAAGAAAGTGTTTGAAACTGTCAATCTGGTAAAAAAACTGATCGCTCCTGTCAAGTTCATAGTAAATTCTCAGATACATATTGTTTGCACGCAGCTTTTCACTGATATTGTTGTATTTTGGAATGCTCAGATACTCTAGAGCTTCTTCAAAATTGTCTTTTACAAATTCCAGCTCAGCTCGGGCATGGTTAACAACATTAGATCTTTCGTTTTCTGGCACCAAATCTTTATACCTTTCTATAAACTTTTCCGCAAAATTTACCTCGCCGGCTTTTACTGCAGTAAGAAACGCATACATAAACCATTCCGAATACATTTTTCCGTCTTCGGTTAGAATATCCTTGTCCAGCATACCGGTTATCAGTTCAAACTCGTCTTTACTGTAGTCCTTCCCGGGTTTTAGATTCATGTCCCAGCAATAGGATAGTAATGCTACATAGATCATATCGTTTTCAGAATTATCAAGTATATACTGATTTTTTTCAAGCAGCAGTTTTAAACTGTAAAATGTTTTATCATTCTTTCTATCTGTCATCAGTCTGATTGTAAGACTAAACAACTCTACAGCAATCTCCTTTTTAAAACCTGATTTGTCGATTAAATCTAACAGAGGTGATAAACTGCTCAAATCATATTTCTTATTAAACTGACTGACATGTTGAACGGCAACAGCATATAATCTGAGAAGTCTGACAAGTGAAAACTTCCACATACTGTCAATTTGAATCTGAATGTCTGTTGTCTTAACGGTTGTATCTCTTTTTATGAGATGCTTACGGTTAATTTCTTCAACTTGTGTTGTTCTGAGATAGTATTCGGCATTCCTCGTTTTATTTCCCTCCAGATACAGTTTTGTCTTTTGAAACTGTTTCTGATAAAATTCATTCAGATCTCTTCTCTGATATATTTCAAGAAGATTTATGTGCTGATCAAATTTTTCACTTCTGAATAAGCTATAGGAAATATAATCTTCTGCAAGTTTGAATAAATTGCTGCCTAATCTTCTTATAACATCGTCTCTGAAACCGGAATCAGGATACAGCGAATTGTAAACGCTCTTTTTATTAAAATCCGGCTGATCAAAAGAAGGATAGTATTTTTTGATTTTGTCAAAAAACGCCGCCACTTCCGCTCTGTTATTTAGAAACGGCGAATGAACAAACTTATCAAATTCTCGGAATTCACTTTTAGAAAAAGATTGAAGAAGCTGAATCACGTTACTTCTGCTGAATGATACTCTGCTCTTTTTAATCAAAGACTTCATTATAATGTTTTGTACAGTTTGGGACATTAATTTAATTAAAAGCTCAATAAAATAGGCACTAATTAATTAGAATCCCATATTTCGACAAATGGAACTAAAAATACTTGGGACAATTTCAAAAAACTTTCTTTGCAAGGTTCTAGTTTGGCTGCGTATTTTTGTTATAGTTGATTTAAGAAATTAAACATTGCCTCAGTGAGAAATAATACTTTAAAGATATTATCGATTTACCTCCCCTCACAGAGGCTTGACTTTAAGCCCTTAAAAAAGCTAACGAGTATTTTACGGCAAAGTCCGAAACAGAAATGCAATATTTTGATATTCAGAGATAAACATAATCCATTAACTAAAATTTAACTTGAAATGAACAAACATCTGAAAAACATGAAACACTTGCATTTAAAATTTTTCATAATATTGTCTGCATTAAGCATTTATAGTGCAAACATCAATGCGCAATGGACTAATTTATATAACGGCACAGGTGATGGTGAAGATCGCGCAAATCATATTACTGTTGACAGCAAAAAAAATACTTATGTGACCGGAAGCAGCAAGGGAATCGGATCAAACTTTGATTACCTTACAATAAAATATGATTCAAGCGGAGTGCTTATATGGTCGCAAAGATATAACGGACCAGCTAACGACATTGATCACCCGACGGATATCGAAGTTGATACTTCCGGAAATGTTTATGTTACCGGTTACAGTATCGGAATTGAAACTGATTGCGATTATGCAACAATAAAATACAATTCAAATGGAGTGTCGCAATGGACTCAAAGATTTAATGGCTTAGACAGTTTATATGACAAAGCAACAGAAATTGCAATTGATAATACGGGGAATATTATAGTAACAGGGTACAGCGGGGTACCCATATACGGATATGATTATATGACAATAAAATACAACAGCAGCGGTGTTGTACAGTGGTCAAAGACATATAACGGAACCGGTAATTACATCGACAATGCAAACTATGTTGTCGCAGATGTTTCGGGAAATGTATATGTGACAGGTACAAGCTATGGATTGGACAGCGAGTATGATTTTCTGACGATCAAATACAATTCATCAGGAACTTTGCTATGGTCAAGCAGAGGTAATGGAACAAGCAATACTTATGACGAAGCGAAGAAAGTCGTGGTAGACAATTTAGGGAATGTCTATGTAACCGGAGACAGCTATGGCGTCGGATCTCTTTCGGATTATCTAACAGCAAAATATAATTCAGCAGGTGTTATCCAATGGAGTCACAGATATGATGAAGCAAACAGCTATGATTATGCAAATGATATTGAAGTGGATAATTCAGGAAATGTCTATGTCACAGGTAGCGGATATGGAAATTCGAACTATAGTAATATTTCCACAATTAAGTATAACACTACAGGAGCAGTTCAATGGATAAAAGTATATAATGGAATTGCCAGTTTATATGATGAAGGAAAAGATCTTGTTGTCGATAATTCGGGAAATGTATATGTAACGGGAGTATCAGCTACAGGACCAATCGCTATCTCAGATCATGACATGACTACATTAAAATATGACTCAGCCGGCAACAGCCGCGGTATTATTATATATAATGGAAGCGGCGAATCACAGGACTGTGGAAATGCAATAGCGATTGATAATTCAGGAAACATTTATGTTGCAGGATTTACTACTGCTGTAAATGAAGATTTTATCACATCAAAGTATCTGCCGGTAGATTTTTCACCAATAAATCTTCAGCTTGGTGCATTCATTCAGGGATTTTACAACAGCGGGAGCAACTCACAAACGGGAGATACAATAAAAGTAAAACTTAGATTAAGTTTCCCTCCTTACAATATCATAGACAGTGCATCGGCATTTTTGTCAGGTACAGGAAATGCGACAATTAATTTTTACAGTGCTCCTGATATGAACTATTATATTTCAGTCGAGCACAGAAACAGTATCACGACATGGAGTGCAGATACAATACCGCTTTCAAACTCCGTCGTTAACCTGTATGATTTCTCAGATGCAGTGACCAAAGCTTATGGAAGCAACATGATACAGTCGGATGCATCACCATTGAGATTTGCAATATTCAGCGGTGATGTAAATCAGGACGGAGTTATAGATGCGACTGATAATAGTTTGATAGATAATGATGCGTTTACTTTTACAACCGGCTATGTAAATACAGATGTGACGGGTGATGAAGTTGTAGATGCAAGTGATGCGGCGATGGCGGATAATAATGCGTTCAATTTTGTGGGAGCGGTGACGCCATAGTTAGTGCGTTGTGTATATAGAAAGCGAATCAATTGAGAATATGAGTGTGGCATATTTTGGATATAACGAATATGCCACACTTTCAATATCAGGATGTATCGAATGTTGTTCTCGCAGAGTCATTTCCTGTAAAAAAATAGAAAGCAAAATGGCTCTGCCTTTCTTAAGTTTGCAATTAACCTCAACGGGAATGAGCCAAGAAAACTGAAGACAGCAGAAGGCAAATTGGATATTGAGCTTCCTCAGTTGCGCAACACAACGGAGCTTTACCGCTCAGAGATAATGGAACAAATCAAAAGACAGCAATTTTTGCCGTTGTTGGTGTTCCCATGGGTCACCAACAACTTACCCCAACCATTGAATCTTATAACCACCGCACACATTAAACTTGGATAGCTATGCAAACTGAAAAATGAAAATTCACTGAGGAGATGAATTGTACAGTATAGGGTAAATAGAATTCACTGAGGAGATGATAGGTATAGTAAAGGGTAAGTTGTTGGTTATCCTCACTTCGTTTGGGAGCACAAATGACTGTGGTAATAGTAGAGACGGATAATTATCCATCTCTATACCAAACCATTTCGAATCTGCTGTTGCCTGATCGCAGAAACTAAATCAAGCCGTAATGTCTGCAGGGCAAATGGCCATCGGAGTTTAAAAATGCACCCGGCAGTCAGGCGGGGTGCCCCATGGGAATCCACCCCTTTGAGGAAAGTTTACAGGGGCTGTCCTAAGTGAATCACCGCACAAATTGCAAACTATTGGGAACACCGAACAACGGCGAAACTTCTGTGTACACCGAACAACAGCAAACCAGGCATAATAACATTTCAAACCGATTGGTATAGATGGTGAAGGTAAAGAATAGTATCATTTATCCGTTGCCTGTTCTAAGGTGAATAATATATGTGAAGATGCTAAATTAGCAGAGCAAGGAATATTAACAAGTAATAATTCTGGAGTATTCATCGATGCCGTTGCAAAGCACAGATTCTGAAAAGA
>CALEVL010000342.1 GCA_937924675.1 uncultured Ignavibacteria bacterium
TCCTTAACCTGACAGTTGAGGAAACTTATTCACAATCAACTGCTCAAGACATCTACGAAAAAAATTCACAGGCGGTGGTCGTTGTTGAAACTTACGATAAGAACGGAAATCCGTTAAGTCAAGGCAGTGGATGTCAGCTAAACGAGGAGGGGCTCGTTGTAACAAATTTTCATGTAATGAAAGGAGCATTTTCAGCAAACTTAATATTCAGTGACAATTCCGAATTCAAAGTCAATTATGTTTACGCTTACGACAAGCAGCATGATCTGGCTTTTCTAAAACATTATGGTAAAAGAAAAGATCATGTTAGATTGTCTTCTTCAGATGATGTCCGCGTTGGGGATGTGTGTTATACAATTGGAACACCTAAAGGATTCCAAAACACTATTTCTAACGGTCTCATAAGTAACATACTAAAAGATGAAAGCGAGTATGTCTTTCAAATTTCAAATGCAATTTCACCGGGCAGCAGCGGTGGCGGTTTATTCAATGACGAAGGTGAACTTATCGGGATAACTTTTGCTACATTTCTAGACGGACAGAACATCAATTTCGCTATGCCTTCAAAGTATCTATCTGAGCTCTTGCTAAAGCCATTTAAACAAACCACTCTTTCGGAGTTTCAAGTAATTATTGGAAGTTCCGCTGTTCTTTATCCTAAGAAAGAGGAGCATGTTGAAAGAGAGGAACCTGTTCCGGAAACAGAAATAGAAGAATTGGAAGTTGAGGATGAGAAAAGTTTTGATTTCGAAACCGGATTCTCTTACGACATTGGGGGAAGATACATATTTATGTCATCATTACTTGGAAAGGATGTTCCGTCATTTGTTGAATTCAGGAAAGGATTCTCCGCTACATTTTCTTATTGGTACAGCAGTTATGGGGGATTGGGACTCACATATCAGAAGCAGGATGTAGTGAACAAGAGCAATGGGAAAAAGATAAACCTGCGGCTGTACAAAGGGGAATTTTTGATTAGGACTTCTGAACACCCGATTAGAGTCATAATGGGTTTAGGAATCGGACTTGCAAATTCAGAATTCCAAAAGGGCGAAGACGATTCCGGAATTATGGTAGGAGAATCCAGCAATCAATTCTCGGCATCAGCGAATTTTGGAATTGAATTTATGATAATGAATCGGTTCTCTATTTCAGCTTCTTCACCGGTAGATTACATTTTGGTTAGTGATTCGAAAAGTTTGGGAGTATTCTTCATTTCACCTTCGGTGGGATTGAATGTGGTGTTTTGACAAACTCAAACGGTGAATGTTAAGTCGTTTATCAAGTCGCAGTTAAAGAGTGTAACATCTTTCAGCAATTTGTTTGAAGGTGAAAATTCCATAAACCTATATCAATTTTCTTTATGAAACTGCTAAGGCTACTACAAACGTTTGGCGAAGAGGAATTAAGAGATTTTGAGAAATATCTAAATGATCCACTGACAAAATCAAAGAGAGACATACTTAATCTATTTGATCTTCTTTCGCGTGATTACCTGAGCGTGCCGCATGAAAGTGTTTCCTATGAGGACATCTTTTCAGATCTTTTTCCCGATGAGAATTTTGTTCGCAAGAAAAATAAAGGCAAAGAAGAAATAGATTCGTATAGACGGATTGATAATCTCACGACTGCATTGTCAGATTCAGCCAAAATGTTCGTTGTTAAAAGATTCATTGAGCAGGATGAACTTCAAAGACTTTTGATCTTAAGTCAAATATATCTCGAAAGGGGACTTCTTGAAGAATCTGATGGGTTGAATATGACAATTAATAAGAAATTAAATGGTATTCCAAAAGCAAAGTTAAATTATGCAACAAATCTAAAGAAGCTCAGAGATCTCGAATATTCTCACGACATTCATTACCGCAATTATAAGAGAACTTCCGAAAGTCTTAAAAACAATCACTATGCTGCCGTGTTCAATTTCCTCATTGAATTCATGAACTTGAGATGCGAAAAGGAAACAACTTATGCTAATTATGGTAAGACAATAGAAAACTCCTTTGTAGATAAATTAAATGAAATGGTTCATGTAAAAAATTGGCTAAGTTTTTATGACAATAAGGACCCTATTGCCAAGCTACACTTGAAATTGCATTATCAAAAGTATAAGACAATTATTGCTCACGATAAGCACAGACATTACTGGAAACTGAAAGATATGGTTTTAAAAAATATTAAGAAACTTGATCATTTTGATCAGCACTTCTTTTTCATGCATATGTCAAACTATGTTTCTATGAAGATTGACATGAACGTTGAGGGATTTGAGAAAGAGGGACTCAACATTTTTAAAGCCATGAAGAGGTATAAGGTATTTAAACCATCAAAGGACAGGCCAATTGAATTTTTGCTTTTCCGCAATGTAGTCCTGAATTGCGACTCAAAGGGAGATGCGGATTGGCTTGAGAAATTTATTAGTGATTATTCAAACGAATTGCATCCCGTATATCGAGACAATCTAAAAACACATGCCGATAGTCATTTGCAATTCCTTAAGGGAGAATATGAAAGATGTCTTGAAATTTCTGCGAAGACCAGGGAAGTGTTTTTTTATTTTAAAACTGATATGGAAATGTTGGTATTGAAATGCCAGTATAGCTTGGATAGACTTGAAGATGCACAGACAACTCTGAAATACTTTAGCCTCTTTATAAACAGAAACAAAAAGGTCTATGACGATTATAGGAAAATGTATAATGGATTCATAAAAGGATTAAAGGTATTACTTAAGGCAAGAGAGTTATTGATTGAGAGCAAATCACTTAAAGAAGGAAAGCTACATACGGATAGAATATTTATTATGGAGGCGGAGTCCTATCTCCTGGCGAAAAAGTTATTGGAAGAACTTGATGTTAAAACCAGTGTGGCTGATAAGAATTGGCTAAAAAGGGGAGCTGTGTCTATTCTGGAGTCCATTATCTTAAACAAGAAGGTGCTTGAAGCTATCAACAAACTCAGTCCAAAAAAGCCAAGTAGCCAGAAAGTGAAGAAGAGATCTACCGTATCAGCAGCACTTAAGAAATGAAGTGAAAGTCCTGCTTTGATTTTCTCCTTTTCCGCCCGTGTTGGTGTTCCGAGCAAAGCGAGGTTCACCAACACGAAAGTGTTTGTTGTTGGTCACGCTCCTGCATGCAGCTAGCAGGAACTTTGTTCGATAAGACGAACAACTGATGTAATACCCTTATTCAGTCTCGTCCCCGTAAGATAGAATTTTACATTTTGTTACCTGCATACTGTTATTCACTGTTAATCTCACATACCATCCATTGCATTTCTTAGAATTTACAATCACTAAACCGGGAGCTATCTCTTCTACAAGTCCCCACTTCAAACCGTTCTTTAAAGTAAATTCGAAATCCGAATCAGGATAGGTGTCTATATTTATGTAATAGCCGGCAGGTGTCAGACCTTGAGTGGACATTCCATAAAAAGTTTTTAGCGCAGTTATTGTTCCCTCATACACCGCTGCTTTGTCAATGGTCGGATTATGAACGGAATTCTGTTTATTTACTTCTGCAGATTTAATATTTAGCGCAGATAAAAAACTTAATAGTATTAATATTATTGTCTTCATTGTTGTATTTTTAGTTTTTCAAAAATGATTTCTTGTAAGAAACTTTTACCTTTATTCGAAAGGCAGACTTGTTATACTTCGCCTCCGAATGCTGCAAAAGTTGATTATTTTCTGCTCACAAGGGATAATACTAGCCAGGCAATTCCATACCCGATTATGTATCCCACAAAACCACCTATGAACCCACCTGGTACTTTTCCCTTTGTGGATAAATTCAATATGACAAAGATAGCGCCGCCAATAATGCCACACACATTAGCAATTTTATTTTTATCTATCCCAACAGATTCACCGGGAACTGTATGTTCTGTCTTGTGAGTGTTTTGATTTACATTCTCAATATTTTGAGAATTATCAGTTGTATTATTTTCCATTTTATTTTGTCTCCTTTAAAGTTATAAACTTCAAATAAAAAAGCGTTGATCAAAAATTTGCGGCAGGACTTTTGCCCTGCCACAGTATTGAAATAGTTACTTTATCAGAAACATCTTCTTCACCTGTGTAAACTCTCCGGCCTCTATCCTGTAAAAATAGACGCCGCTTGCGAAATTACTTCCGTCAAAACTGATATTGTGTATTCCCGCATTCTTCTGCTCATTCACAAGTGTTGCAATTTCTTTACCCGTAATATCGTAAATCTTTAATGTTACCATACTGCTGACCGGCAAATCGTAATTAATGCTAGTTGTCGGATTGAACGGATTAGGAAAATTTTGCTGAAGAGCAAATTCATTAGGAAGTGATGAAACTTCACTACCGGTTGAGAAATTATCAATTGCAACTTCTTCCATATTCGTTACATCGGTAATTTGATCATCAATGTATGCAAATACTTTTGAATAAGGATTCTCCGGTCCTGTTCTAAGTTTCAAATTTAATCCGGCATCAGAGAATGATTCAGCAGAAGTTGCAAGCCGCATCTTTGCTATAAGAGTACCCGGAGATTTTATGGATATTGAAGGCAGATTGTCTTTAGGCGGAATTGAATTGACTGCTAATCTCAATTGATTTCCGGAAACAGTCGGATTTCTTGGTTGCAGTGATTTTGGCAGATCCGAACTTATCATTGAATATGATAAAGTTCCTCCGTTTGCAATCTTTGGATTGAACTCAAAAAAGTATTGACCGAGAATGTATTTGAAACTTGCTTCATCAGTATTTATATGCTGAAGATAGATATCAAACTCATAAACGTTTGAGGAAATGAGTTTGAGATTGTCCGCGGATAACTTGCATTTGGGAGTACCGGCCAAACACATATTCAGCCCGATCACCGACATTAAAATTATGAGTAAGGATTTTGCTCTTAGGTTTTTCATCTTGATATCACATTAAAGTTTTTAAAAATTGTTTCGATTGAACAACAGTGAATCAATTGTATCAAGGAGGCAGGACAAGACAATTACCCTGCCTCCGTTTATTGCAATATTCTACGGTCTTATCACTGACACAAATCTTGTCGCATTATTGTCCACAATCAAAAGGTCGGTCCCGTCAACAAAGAAATCTCCGTTTACATCTGATCTGACATAACCTCCGACTCCAATAGATGCGTCGTGATCAACAATGTCTAAATCAGTCGCATCAACAATACCGTCTTGATCTACGTCACCACTGTAGATTGCAAATCTTAACGGAGATGTATCCACATGTATCTGATTATTTCCCAAAGCTTGCGATGAAGAGGACGACAGTGAATAATTCGTCTGGGTAGAAGATGATAATGTTATTGCATTTGCACTCCATGTCTCAATAGAATTTCGGTGGATTACTTTTAGGAAATAATTTCCACCAGATGCGTTTGTAAAATTAAGTTGAATCATCCCATCCGAAGCAACTACTCCGTTTGACTGGTCAGCAAGGGCATAAGGAGAAGTCGCATTTCTTAATTCAACGGAAATAGTATCACTTATCTGCGAATGATTTTCAATGTTGTAAAATCCTTCTATGAACATTGAGAGATTTAGGATCATGTTTGGCTTATAACAAAGAATTGGTCTTGAATTCCAGTATGAACCAAGATCAATTGTGTTAGAACCAATATTTGCATGAACTAGCCAACCAGATGGAACGTTACCGTCATGGCGTTCCATAAAATAATGGCGACTTGATGACCAAAAATGCTGTCCCCCTCTCGTCAACCATCCATTACTTCTGTAGAATGTCATTCCAGATTGCATAAAAAATTCACTGTATCCCTGCAGATTTATGAATGCTACAACTTCATTCCAATCGGCTATACGATAACCAGGACCGAACTCTTGTTGGCATTCACAATCAAAGCAGGAAGTATTCCACGAAAAATTCGAAGTTGTTTTTGCAAAAACACCAGGTGATCTGTCCTGACTTAAGTTCAAACCTGACTCAATTGGCGAATCGGATAATGCCGGACTCACATAGATAAGTAGATATAGAATTATTGCCGTAAAAAATAAGATTGTTTTCATTTCTTTCTCCTTTCGGATTATTTTTTGGGTTAAAACTCTTCAGTACAATTGACTTGGCTGCAGAATGTTGATTTAAAATTGAAAATTTATGTTTACTTGTAACATTATCTCTACCTCTCATACACATTCATCAATACAGTAATCAATAATTTTCATGCTTCGAAATACTTCCAGTTCCTTTATCTGATATCAAGTTATTAAGATTTCAAGAAACGCACAAAAACAAAAAGACAAGATTTCCTCTTAATATTTTTCTACTATCTTTCATACTCATTCATCAATGCAGGAATCAATAATCTCAAGTCTCGTATTACTCTCTTCATTTCAACGTGGCAAGTTGTTAAGAATCCATGAAACGGACAAAAACAAAAAGACGAGATTTCCTCTTAATACATTTCTACTGTCTTTCAAACTCAATCATCAATGCAGGAATTAATAATCCTCATGTCTCGTATTACTCTCTTCATTTTAATTGTGGCAGCAGGACTTACGAGTCTGTCCGAGAACTAAGGAATATGTTTTTACCCCCCCCCCGCCGGAATCTCCTTGCTCTTCAGACTCCACGAAGTGGCGGGCAGCGAATATATTTATGTTCGTTCCCAAACTCCCTGAATGTCCGAAAACGTTGATGCTCGATCCCAAACGTAGTTTGGGATCGAGCGGGAATACCCCCTCCTAGGAGGGGGCAGGGGGTGGGTCTTCAACACAATCCGAATGTTGAAAAATGTGGCGCCAGTACTTTCGTCCAAAGGCTTTCATAAATAGATCATTCAAAAGTCAGCAGGGCTCGTTTCTTAAGAAATATAAGATTGATTGTTGTCGGAGACCGATAAGTCTGCTCTACAGTTGAGAAGAGTTTCACAAAACATTACAGACTTTTCGGAACTCCAACAACGGCGGAAGATACTTTAGAAGATATGAAACGGAGTTTCATATGCAAGTGCGATCCCAAACTCCGTTTGGGATCGAGCGGGAATACCCCCTCCTAGGAGGGGGCAGGGGGTGGGTCTTC
>CALEVL010000343.1 GCA_937924675.1 uncultured Ignavibacteria bacterium
AATTAGTGAATGGATTATGGAATGTAAAGAAAATAGTTGAAAAGGGTAGTAGTACCGCAAGAAACATTATTCTTGATGCAATTAAAAGCACTACGACAATAAAGGTGTCCCAAGAATATGATCTACTTTATGGTTCATGGGCTCCTCTAGCTGGAACAGACATATACTTGAATCCGAACCAAATTGCAGAATTTATCGGAGGTGTTTCAGAAGGCTTGAATGCAGCAACCAATGATGCGGCAATGGTATTTCTTCATGAGCTGATGCATACTAAAATTGGAGGAGGACTGACAGATCCTGAAAGAAATTCATTCGGTGAGATTGGTGGTGCTGAAGATGTTCTTAACATAATAAGAGGAGAGCTAGGGTCCGATTTTGCACAGAGATATTCCTATGCTGCGCAAGAAGTTACAAGTGGCATATATATACCATTTGATGATAATTCTCGTTATGATCTTGAACAGGGTAACTCTCCGAGACGAGGATCTTTATATATTCAAATATATACTAAATTCAAGAGTCGATGACTTTATCTTTCTTAAGAATATTGGGAGTACTCTCTTTTGTCTTTTACATTTCTTGTTCAGGGAACAGGATTAAAAGTAATGAAGGAATTGATAGTTTGCTGTATTACAAACTCGCTTATAATTGTATAAAAGAGTCAAAAGAGCTCCTTGAGTTTGGAAATAAGTATGGGATATTAAATGTCGGAGAACACCTGTGTGTTTCATCAGGTTTAGAGAAGCCAACAAGAGGGCATTTCATACAGGAATATGTTGATTACATTTATCCGGATATTTCTGATTCAATGAGAAGGGTGAAAAGGGATTCTATAATATTACTGCCCAGCGAGTACATTTCTGATAAAAGAATTCGCAAATATCCGGAATTGGGTGGTCTTGCGCTAAAGGCTGATTGTCGCGTGCAAGTATTCTTTCGTCAATTCAAAGAAAACTATTTGGAAGCAAGTGTATATGTTGTGCAGAGATACGAGTCTGATATTTTTTCATTTGATAACATTGTAAGTACATCCCTGATATGTTTTTTCATATTTGAAAATGAGAGAATAGCTAAAGCATTCATCTACGAAGCGACTTCTTAAAGGTCACGACCAATATCTTCCATCCCCGCAGAGTCACTGCCACTCTGCAAGCTAAAAATTGAATACACTGTAAAGGCAGGACTCTGCGGGCAGAGTGCCAACTCCTCTCCCGCCTCGCCGCAACGGCTTACCGCACGCGACTCACGGATGCATGGAGCTTTAAGTATTACCGCTATGACGCACGCGGCAGAGTAACAAAGATGTGGAATATTATAGAAGGATTTGATACTTTGATCACTGAATATCAATACAACTCACAGGATCAGGTAACAATGTATTCGCATTACGGAAGCGGGAGTCCGCGGACATTCCGCAATTCTTATGATTATTCAGGAAGACTTAGCAAGGTTGAGTTTTATGCCGGCGCTCCGGATGCGCCTTACCCTGAATACGTTACGCTTGCGGAGTATTCATACAATGAAAATTCACAGGTATCACAACAACAGTTGAATGGCGGCGGAGTGAAGACAAACTACTACTACTACAACAGGCAGTGGATAACACAGATGCAGGAGTCAGGAAATCTGTTCGATTTCACAAATGATTACTACAAGAACGGCAATGTGAAGTCGCAGCAATTCTCCGGAAGCTACAATGACAACTTCATCAACACATCCGACCTTTCGTTCAGTTACGAGTACGACAAATCAAACCGACTGCTTCAAACCGAAAACGACAATCAGCAGTACAAAGACCACTTCAAGCTTGAAAACGCTTATGACAAAGATGGCAACATACTCGAACTTAAACGCTACGACGGAGCAGGCTCGATAATGGACAATTTCAACTATGCATATTATTCAAATACAAACAAGCTTCAGCGGGTAACGGGCTCGGGGACGCAATATACGTATGATGCAAACGGAAACATGTTAACTGATGATATTAACCGAAACAAAGACATCAAATACGATTATCGAAATTTGATAATTCAGTTAAGGCATAAGAAAATAATTCATGAAGACAGTTTGGTTTATGTGACATATTACTATTACGATGAAGCAGGCAACCGCATAAGAAAAAAAGTATATCAGTATATTGGAATACAGAATCCCGACAGTTCCGAGACGCCTGATGCAGCAGACATCGGAGATGCGCCGGCTGTATGGGAACTTGTGAATGATGAAGTATATTCGAGAGGAGTTGACGGAAAAGAACTGGCAATCTATGTGAACGGCAACATCAAGCAGACTAATATCTGGGGGATTGGAAATGAGGGGTATATTACAACTTCTGATGTTCCTAACTTTTATTTGAAAGACCATCTCGGCTCAATAAGGATTGTGACGAATGAGAATGATGAAATCATCTCCGCGCAGGATGGAGCCTGCCCCCGCGTGCTCTTGGCGGGGGATGCGTTGGGATATTTGCTTGAAGGTCGTGAGTATGAGAGTGATGTGAGCGTATATAAATTCACGGGGAAGCAGCGGGATGAGGAGAATCTATATGATTATTTTGGTGCGAGGTCCTCTGCGATCTCTCCAGGCAACAACGAAATTACCTGAAGTATCGCAACCCATGCTTCCCTGTCCCTGAAATTCATTAGTAGGATCTTCATTCACCCTGAAATCAGGCACAAGCTGTGCGGTAGCCGCAGAAGGGTTTATAGCAAAAAATGAAGTGATGAAAAGCTCGAGCAGTAGCCATTTGAGTTGAATCTTCATATCTGTTTCTTCCTCCGTATTCCGTGAAGGAAATAAATTATCTTTAGAAATAAACTGTATCGCTTTTGTACAAACTTCTCATTTTCCGGCGGGAGAATCTATGTAAAAAAATCACTCAGCATATTACGCGCCATCTTTGTGTCCTTTCATCCCTCGTTACGAATCTCCTGATTCGTAAACGTTGCTCTTGCGTTTCATATCGGGAGATTGGCAGCGAGATGCCTAAATTTTCACACTAATGGAAACGTTATCTCTTGAATAGGTATGTCTATTATCATAGAAAGTCTGACGATTTGGGGCTAAATTAATAAAAAATATAGAAGATGAAAAAATTCTATTTGTTAACAGCTATCGTATTGTGCTTAAGCAATATCACAACAGGTCAGTCCAAGAAGGTGTTGTTTGAAGAGTTTACAAATGCCTCTTGTGGACCGTGCGCAGCCAATAATCCTGCACTAAAAGCATTTCTTGAATCAAAGGGCGATACAATTGTTGCAATAATGTATCATACGAATTTTCCCGGATTCGATCCTCTGAATGTGGCAAATCCAAATCAGGTTGAAGAGAGAAGAACGGGTTATTATACCGATGTTAATGCAGTTCCATGGCTCAAAGGCGATGGGGATATGTATCCGGATATCTGGCCGTTTACTTTGGCAAATTTCAATAACGCTTTTGACACAAGGAAAAATGTAACTCCCCTTCTTAACATTGATGTGACTGACCATAGAATAACAGTTGATTCAGTTAAGGCAACTGTCCGTATCAGCATTCCTGCTAACCTGCCCGCAGGAAATTATAAATTGAGAGTTATGGCAACCGAACGGGTAATAGAATATGCCAATCCCCCGGGGACAAACGGTGAGAGAATTTTTGAACATGTTTTCCGGAAAGGATTTCCGGATATGAATGGAACAGCTCTTTCAACCACCGCGGGCAATTATGAATACATCTACAAGTATAAAGTTGAAAGTGAATGGCAGGATACAAGCATTTATACTATTGCATTTGTGCAAAATGACCTGGCGGGTAAAGAAGTTCTAAATTGTGCCTCGGCAAACTCTGTTTCAACCAGCGTCTTTACTACAATTTCTGAAACTCCTGAATCTTTTGTTCTATATCAAAATTACCCCAATCCCTTTAATCCTGTTACTACCATAAAATTCTCTTTAAGCGATAAGTCAGTCGTAAGCTTGAGAGTCTTTGATTTGCTTGGAAGAGAAGTTGCAACTCTTATGAATGAATTTATGGCTCCGGGAACATACGAAGTCAAATTCAATGCTGAAAGCATTTCGAGTGGAGTATATCATTATAGATTGGAATCCAAGGAAGGCAGAATAACCAAATCCTTTGTCGTG
>CALEVL010000344.1 GCA_937924675.1 uncultured Ignavibacteria bacterium
TTTACATACGCATTACTTGAGGGACTGAGTGGCAAGTACCTTTTAGGAAGTGACAGGTATATAACAGTTTTTGACCTCGCTCTTTTTGTAAGAGAGAGAGTCGCTGCTCTGAGCAAGCAGAAGCAGAAGCCACAACTCAATGTATTACAGAACAATATTACTTCCAATTTCGCATTAGCACACTATCCTGAAGGCATGCAACGCAAACCTATCTTTGATTCCGCTTTCTCATTGGTGACAATTGACGGTAAAAGCATTGACACTGGGGAACCGGCAGAACGTGATGTGGAATTTGCTGAAGGATTAGACTGGATAAAAAACAATGCGATAACCGGTGATGGTGAAGATCTGATCATCAAAATCAAGGGAAGCATCAGGTCACTCAACTTCAATCTGCTCAATGCTGAAAATCTGGTTTCGAAGATGGATGAAGCTGAAGAACTCCGAAAAGACATACTTCGTGAGAGCGATCCAAACAGAAAGAAGCAGAAGTCTCTGAGACTCGGCAGGATCTCCAAGGAAATCAATTCCAGTAAGGAATACATTCTTTCTCTGGCAACTACCTTCAGCAGGATTGAGCTTAATACAGAAAGACTGAGAAATGCATATGAAGAGTTCCTGAAGGGAAATGCTGATGTAGTTGACAAGATACTTGATCTTGAATCGCTTGAAGGCGAACAAAGAGAGATACTTCGCAGTGCCGGAGAGATAGATGAGCAGAAGAAGCTGTCGGACAAAAGGCGCATTCTTAACTCAAATGAGTTCCTTCTCAAAGCATCAAATACGCTTCTGCTTGATGGTGAAACAGATAAGTACAGGACTGCGGAAACACTTTTCCTGAAGTCAATAGAGACTTACAGAAATACCGTCAATCTTTTTGCCTACGGAAGTTTCCTGATAAGTCAAAACAGGTTCCATGAAGCCGCCGGAATATTTGGAGAATGCATAAGTTCATATTCCAATGCTCCCGGAGACAGAAAAAAATTCAGAGGTGATGTAGCTTCCGCCTATCAGAACATGGCATATTGTCTGGAACAGCTTAATCAGTTTGTACCAGCCGAAGAGTGTTATCTGAATTCTCTCAGTATATATGAAGATATGAAGCGAGAGGGAGAAGATGTTGAAAAGGAACTCTCGGCTGCTTACAACAATATTGCAAATCTTAAAATGTCCGGACCGGACTTTCAAGAGTCGGAGCAATACCTGCTGAAATCGCTTCAGATCAAGAAAAAACTTTCGGAATCCGGTTCGCCGGAAAATATGCTCTCTCTGGCATTTGGATTTCTTGGGCTTGGAAAATACCTGGCAGAGAAAGGGGACTATGAGAACTCATATAATATCAATGGGTCTGCACTTACCATACTCGACGCCCTGAGAAGCGAATTTCCCGGAAAGTATGATGCGGAATATGCAAGGACCGTCAACAACATTGCGCAGATGTTGTCTAATATGGATCAAATAGAAGTTGCAAGAGAAGCCTTTGAAGACTGTCTTGCACTGCGAAGGTCATTATTCCGCAATAATCCTGCCGGCTTCAGTGCCGACCTCTCAAGCACTTTGAACGGGTACGGATTGATGGAATATAAACAGAGGAATTTCAGTAAAGCTGAGATTCTTCTTAAGGAGGCGCTTGATCTGAGGAGAGAACTTGCTAGTGATTTTCCGGATAGTTTTGAAGACGAGTTCGCGGAATCACTCGAAAATTACGGAATGCTTGTTCTCAATACAAAGGGTGCCTCATCTGCAGAACCTTTTATAAGTGAGTCAATACAGATCATTGAAAAGCTTAAGGCAAGAATGCCACGGATATTCTTACTGCGGGATGCCCGTTTGAAATACCACCGGGCTTTAGTTCACTATGTTGCAGGGGAAGTATATGAAGCTGTTGCTTTAAGTGATGAAGCTCTTGGCATTGCAGACAGCCACAAGAGTTCAGGGAGTGCACGGCATCTTGCCGAAAGTATAAGAAAGTTCCTCTTTGAGATTGGAAGAAATGAGGAACGTGAGAGCGAGAAGTTGTAATTCAATTTAAACTTTCTTAAATGAAGAAACTCTTTCAGTATTCCGGATTTTTTATAAGTTGGTCAGCCGTTATTCTTCAATATTACCTTTCCATGTCAGTTGCAGATTCAAGGTTTGCAGAAACCATTAGGTTCTTAAGTTTCATGACAATATGGACTAACATAATTGTTGCACTGTTTTATACGAGTCAGTTGATAACTCCTGATAATTGGCTCGGAAGATTTTTCTCAAAAGCATCTGTACAGGCTGCGTTGCTTGTTTACATCATCATTGTCGGACTCATTTACCACCTCTTTCTTGCAAAGCAATGGAATCCGCAGGGGTGGGAATTTATAGCTGATCAGTGTCTCCACACAGTAGTGCCGTTGCTTTATCTTGTCTATTGGTTCTTCTTTGCAGATAAGGAGAAATTGAGATTGGCATCTGCTTTCAACTGGCTTTCCTATCCTTTGATTTACATAATTTACACATTGATCAGAGGAGCAATTACAGGGAAGTATCCATACTTTTTCATTGATGTAACTAAACTTGGATACGGGAGTGCTTTCAGAAACATTGGATTGATAGCTGCTGCTTATGTTATTCTCGGATCAGTCATAGTATTGTTGAATAACTTATACCAAAGAGATTATGACTCTACCGAAATTGACGTAAAGGGGTAATGCAAATTTAAGAACATCCAATTGAAAGAATTAAAGTGTGCAAGTCCATTCAAAAACAATAACTGTATATAAATCGCATGCAGAGAAACCGACTAGAGGCATTCAGTGACGGAGTAATGGCAATCATCATCACCATTATGGTACTCGAGATCAAAGTGCCTCACGGAAGTGAATGGAATGATCTTACAGCTCTAACTCCAAAGTTCATAAGCTATGTGTTGAGCTTTCTTTACATAGGAATATACTGGGGAAATCATCACAATCTTCTTCACACAGCAACAAGAGTCAATTCACGAGTGATGCTTGCCAATCTTCATCTGCTCTTTTGGCTGTCACTGGTTCCATTTACAACCGGATGGATGGGAGAGAATCATTTGGCATCAAGGCCGGTTGCGTTATACAGTTTCAATTTGCTGATGGCAGGTGCTGCATATTCGATTCTGCAGAGCACTATTCAGAGCGTGGGCAGAGCTCATGACAAACTTGCAGGAGCTTTGAAAAAGCACAGATATAAAGGTGTCATCTCATTGGTCAGTTATTTGGTTGCAATATTTTTGGCGTTCATTGAACCTGTGGCATCCGTAGTGATATCATATGCTGTTGCTGTATTGTGGCTCATCCCCGACAGGGCAATAGAAAAGGCATTGATGGAAACCGTTGAATGAATAAATGCATGCATGCTTACAAAGCCCGAAAGTGTTCGGTAAGTATTTTTAGCCCGCGTCAGAGTCTCCTGCGTTTTTCAGGGACTCACCAAGTGGCAGGCTGACGCAACAGTTGCAACATTGTAATTGATGAAGTACCAAGTAATATTTGTGTTGAATGCAAGAAATCGGAATCAACGAAAGGTGATTTGAAATCATGATGCAAATGTATGTTCTTAGAAGTTGTGTTAGTGATCATCTAATAATCTCCATAACAAATATTCGGGAATCATCCTCCTCGAGATATTCCCCGCATTTGACAAAGCCAAGCTTGTCAAATAACTTTTCCGCCGTTGTTGGTGTTCCCGAACGTAGTGAGGGTCACCAACAACTTACCTTATACTGTACCATTCATCTCCTCAGTAAGCTTTGATTTTCCAATTAGAATAGCTATCCAAGTTTTAATGTGTGCTGTGTTTATAGGATTCAATGGCTGGGGTAAATCAATGTTAGAATCTGAGATGCTTTTGATGTTGGCTAATACCAACAGCGGTGCGAATAGTATTAAAGATTGTAAACTGGAAACACTAAGAGTTGTATGAGAAAAGAAAGCAGTGATAAATGCAGTTGATTTAGGTAAGCTGTTGGTGACCTTCGCTACGCTCAGGAACACCAACAGCGGCACGAAAACTATGGGAAGATTTTTCTCGCGGAAATGAGCTGCAACTTTATTTATGTACCAAGAGGCGATAGCCATTGATTCTGCGGCTTTTCCGACACAAAACTCCTTTTGCATATCAATTACCAGCAGGCAGGTTTCAATGGATTCCTTTCTTAAATTTTTATGAAATAATTCAGCTATGTATCCAATGCCGTTGAATTATAGATTACAAAAACATTGAATTGAGAATTAATAGTCTCGAATAATTTTGCGTATATTGAGTTTTGACATTGTGCAGAGTCACAACCAGAGCCGGAGTATGCCTTCAATTCGAAGTTGGCCAGTTTAGCTAAAACTCCTGAATCTCCATGATCTGAAGTTCATTGTTTGAATCTCTGTAAAGTCTAGAAGTGCATCTTACATTCTTCATCCAGTCTATGTATTTCAGTTCGACGGAGCCATCATGATTAAGTGACATTGCACAATAACCATTGTTGCCGACATCCTGTCTCATCTGCGGCCATTTCCAGAACCGGGATTTGGTTTCGAGAAATCTTACCCTAACAGGACATTTGTAATCTTCATCTTTGGATTGCGTATAATATGGATATCCGCCATGCCCAACACAACTGCCGATAAAAGGAAGTTTTGATGTCCTGTCATACAATGCACAGTAATGAACATTGCCCCAAAACCATAGATCAACAAGTTCCTTTTCAATGAGAAGTTTTCTCAAATCAATATTAATCAGATCAGACAGCTCATTGCTGTTGTGCTCATAAGGCTCATTGGCACTGAAAAGAATGTTGAGCTGACCTGCTTTTCTACCTTCAATCAGACGATTCTCAAGCCAAATCTTAAGCTTTGCATTTTTGTATCTGCTTGCATCGTAGTAGTCGGTGTCAATGCCGATTAAATTGAATTTCGAATTTCTCAAACAGAAGTAACTTCCTCTCTGCTTTTGTTTTGGATTACTCAATCTCTTTACAACATATTTGAAATAGGGAACTGAACCGGAAAACATTTCATGATTTGAGTTAAGCGTGTAAAGGCATGTGTCATTGAGAATGGGATCGAGTTCTCTTATGAAATGATCATCAAACTCACTCTGTGTCCCTGAATAATACACATCTCCCAAGTGAACCGCATAAGGGTACTTTGCTTCTCGCAACTGTTTGGCAATATATCGGCTATGATAGTATCCGGTGCCAAAGTCAGCAAACACGGCAACTTCAATTGGCTTGTCAACTGTAGCTTCTTCCATGGTGTCTATGAAGTTCTTCCCCTGGGAGTATGCCTTATTGTCATGACTGTGAAACGGATGTTTCTTTGATGGAAGAATGTAATGCGGACCTGAGAAGAATATCCAGCCTAATATGTCTGCATTGGTCTCAAACTTTGTCTTGCCCGGATCAACGGGAATAGTTGCTAAATCTATTCCGTCAAAGTTAAATCCAGCGGGCAGGGGATTCGACTTCCTCAGGTAATCCATCCGTGTTTCTAATTCTCTTGCCGAATGTGATTTGTTCTTCACTCTTTCTTCCGATTCATAGATAGCTTCTCTCAACTGCTGCATTGTAATCTTTGTATCAATTGCCCTTTGAAACCACTTCAATACTTTTTTAGGATTTGCTTCAAAGTCCTTTCTGAGTTTGGCCAGTGCCTTTGCATCTAATGGCGGGAGTTCAGGTTTCCTCAATGTCTTAGCTGGCTTCGCAGCTTTAGACTTGGGCGTTGACTTGGAGAGAGCTTTCTTTTTTGAAGATATTGAAACGGTAGGGGCTTCGGCAATTGCCGGTTCCGACTTGAAGTAGTTTAGCAAACGATTATCTGAATCCATGGCTTTTGATTTTATGTTTTGCTGATCTCCCCATCCTTCTGCCATAACTCTTAAGGCATTTCCTCCGAGGATCTTCTTAATATTTTCTTCTGATATTCCTTCATTCATCATTGCCTGTGTGAGTTTTACCATTTGCGATGGTTCATACAGATCATCAATGGGTTGCGTAAATCCGTCCATATCCGTGCCGATTGCAATGTTATCGAAACTCCCTCCGCATACTTTTGCTATGTGATTGATGGTTTTTATAATATGGTCAATTCCGAAATCAGGAGTGCTCTCGCTTCCGCACAGCCAATATTTCATGAGTATGATGCCGATCAGTCCCCGGCATTTCTGAATTTCCAATATCTCAAAATCATCCGGCGAGATCATTTCATTTTTGCAAAGAGCCCTGACTCCATTGTGAGTAAACACAAGTGGCCGCATGTTGCTTCCTCTTGCTTTGTTGATTGCATAAACATCTGATCTGCCTTTTGCATTGACGTGATTCAGATCAACTATGATCCCGATGTCCAGCATGTGATTAACAATCTGCTTGCCGGTTTCGAGAAGTCCGTTGGCAACAAACTGGCTGTAATCATATTTGAAATTCATTGTCTTTCTTGTCTTCGGAGAAATTCCATTGGCGGGAAAACAAACATTGTTGGGCATAAAATGTCCAAGCGTAATAGAGCAAACGCCGCGTTGCTTCAGAGTATCCAGATGAGTTAGGTATTCTGTAACGGATAAATTTCTGCCAAGCATATGCGCGCCTTCCAGTGTGTGCAGAAAACACATTTCACCATTGCTCAACGCACTAACAACTTCGCTGTAATTTCTTGCTAACGTAACATTTATTCCCATTGAAGCTGCTTGTGAGATTTGCTTCTCAACTTTGTCAATCATCTCAATTGCCTGTATATATGGTCCGTAGCACTTGGCAGTTGTGAGCGGATACTTACACCTCTCAACAGAATTATTTATGTTGTCAATGCGGAAGAAATCTGTTATTGATTTAAGGATCTTAAGACTGGAATTTTCAATCAGGCCCTTTTCTATAATGTAGATAGATGACCAGATTACACTTATCCCGCCCCTGCGCATATTGTTCAGATCATATTGCATTTGAAACATTTCATCGTGACCGGAAGTCGGAATATCTACACCAATTATGCTGCTCAAACGGTGCTTGTCTTCATAAATCTTGTAATCGTATAATCCGATTTTAAGAGAAGGATGGCAATGTATGTCAATGACATCAGCTTCGCTGTGAATTCTTTTTGCTTCCTCTGAAACTTGAATTGACTTTGCCATAAAATATTGCCCTTACTTAATATTCGTAAAAGTCGAAGTAACCTGTGTGAGAATAGAATCAGCTGATACTTCGATTTAATATTCTAGCTAAATGTAGTGAGATTAGTTACGAGTTGCAATTTTTTTTTACTCGCTCCCAAACCCCCCGCCTGCAAAGAGTGTCGTTGATTAGCTGTCTGCGGGCAGGCATTTTGCGAGCGCAGAGTCCAATTTGAAACCGACTAAACTGTTTGTTCATATGAATCGTCTGAGCAGCGAATAGGATAATAGAAACAAGTTGTTGCGTTACCATGCTGGGCAGACTGTCTGAAAACATTTATGCTCGTACCCAAACTCTGTTTGGGTGCGTACTTGTTGAAGAAGCTCTGCTTCGATTCTTACATGCAATAAGTGCTATTTCAGATCTTCAATTTCCAGTTCTCCTTTTTACACCATAAGTATGTGAAGCGGTAGAATTACATCTCCAATAAAGAAGCTATTAGACAAGCCCTCACTTTAAAGTATTTGCGTCAGGAGGGAAGTCCACAGACGCCAAAAAAAAAATGAAACGGAGTTTCATGTGCAAGTGCGCTCCCAAACCGAGTTTGGGAACGAGCGGGAAAACCGAGTTTTCGGACAGTCTGGGGGCTTGTGAACGAGGATGAAG
>CALEVL010000345.1 GCA_937924675.1 uncultured Ignavibacteria bacterium
TTGCATGTAAGCATAGAAGCTGAGCTTCTTAAACAAGTGCGTTCCCAAACGGGAGTTTGGGAACGAGCAAACGAGAATAAGGCATTCTTCAAACCCGTTTCACAAATCCAGAATCTTATTTTTGAAACCTCAAATGTAAAGTTATATATTGACGCCGTTGCAAACATCATCAACAATGATTGCAATAGCAACTTTCTTATAACTCATATATCTATTTCATCAACCAAACAAATGCCAAGATGAAAACAAGCAGAAAGCATGAAAGTCAAATCTGGGAGCGTGCTCTGAAACAAGAAAATGAACTGCTCAAACTGAAACTCGCAGCAGAATTCGGAATGACCCATTCCGATTCACAGCCGGATACACCGCTGGATCCGGAGCTGGAAAATGAATGGCTGAACAACATCTACAGTTTTGAAAAGGCGTTTGCAGAACATAAGCGAACCAGCGTTTATGATTACATCGGAAAGCCAAAATTCAAACATGCAGATGAACTGAAGCCAAATGAAATTTCATCTGAATTGAATCTGATACTTGATATCATGCTTAAGAATAGCGTTGAGTTTACTACAATTTGCGAATATGAGGATGAATTGATCTACAAGTTCATTACGGAAGAACTCTTTCAGCATGAAATGGATGACATAAGAGTTGAAGGCATGATGTGCTGTTTCATCTACGAAGAGTTTCACCCTAACCATGAATATGATATCAGACAACACACTCTGGAATTTCTCGAAGCGTTCTATTCAGATGAGTGCAAGATCAATTATCTCTTGCACTGGCTCAGCAAAGAGATAGAGTTTCAATCAAAGAAATATTCCCGGGATGATTTTACAATGATACTGATGATGATCCATGAAGCGCGGGGTCCTTTCACTTTCAGATCAGTTAAGATAGAAGAGATAGATTTCAATCTTGAAACCTGCATTGCATCAGTAAAAGGCAACCTGGAATATCTCAGCTCCGAAGGTGAATGCAAGAATCAGTTTGAGTTTGGATTTCTGCTGGAACATGATTGGTGGAGCATAAAAAAAGTTTGGGACGAGATCTGAAAGAGATCATCGCCCCAAATTTTCAGCGAGCAACTGTTAACAATTTACTCAACAATCTGACTAACCTGAATCCTATTTCACCATGATCATCTTCATTGTTTCGCTCTTTCCTGCATAAGAGATCCTGCAGTAGTAGATCCCGCTTGCAAATCCTGATGCATTCCATTTCACGCTGTATGTTCCGGCAGACTGAAATGAGTTCACCAGAGTCATCTGTTCAATTCCCGCCGCGTCGAATATCTTCATGCTCACATTGCCCGGCTCGGGAAGTGAATATGAAATGGATGTGGACGGATTGAACGGATTCGGGTAGTTCTGCTCAAGCCGGAACTGCTGCGGTATCTCTGAGCTGACTTGCGTTATGCCTGTCGGCGTATCCACATAATCAACAACTCTGAAGTTGTCTATATAGATACCATCTCCGGGCACGCCGTTGTCTGTAACAAAGTTGAACCTGATTCTGATCCGCTGTCCAATGTAAGGATTAAGATTCATCTGCTCACGTTTCCAGTGCTTGATGTCAGTGTATGAGGGCTGTCCCGAAACTGTTTTGGTAAATCTTCCCGTAAGATTCGTCCAGCTCGTTCCGAAGTTTGTGCTGACCTGCACTCTTATGTAGTCAAACGTCGCTTCCATCGCCCACTTTGCAGTAAACTCTATTCGCGGATTTACTGCTCCCGCAAGATTTATCGTATCTGCCAAAGTGAAATAGTTGATCGAATTGTCCTTGGCATTTCCGTATCTCGAATCGGAAAAGTTCTTGCTGCCCTCTACCGGGTCTATAAATGTAGTATCCCATTGTGTGCCTGTACCGGATTTGATCCATCTCGATGTTCCGTTCTCAGCCCCGTCACTCATGAGTATCATTGTCTTTCCGACATTGATAAGAATAGTATCAACGGAAGTAACAATTCCTTCCTGCTTTGTTGTGAGGATGTATTTCATTTCATCCATATACGCAGCAGTGTTGGAAATTCTGAATGCAAAATTATTGGACGAATTTGCTTTCAGTTGTCTTGCCTGAATGCTGTCGAAGTTTACTGTTGCAACCAGCGGCGTTGCATTTGGGTATGATGTTGTAAGCTCGGCTGTAACATTCTTAGCAGTTTGCGAGAGACCTCTGTTTTTCAAAGTCACCTGAAGAAGAAGAGTGTCATTCTTTGTAACATATCCGTCGCCGGGGATCTTGTAATTCTGCAAATCAGCAAACGCCCCGCCAACCCAGCAGAGATATTTTATTCCGTATAGATTTTCACTTGCGACAGGGATTATCTGGGTCTGCGATGGCCAGAAGCTTCCGCCGCCGACCTCCGGTGTCCAGCAATAACCGCCAATTGAATGAAGATAGTCACGGGTTGTTCCGCTTGAATAATATGCAAGCATCTCATTGACTGTACCGTAAGTATAATTGTTTGATGCTGCAAAGTCTGATGAAAACTCGGAGTAAATATCGTAACTGATGGAAGAATCATTATAGCCGTAAGGATTCAAATATCTTCCTGCAACGGAATGGAATGTTAACCCGATCTTAGGTCTGATCTGATTTACGAATGCCGTGATTGCCTGAGTCTCCGGTTCGGAGCCGGCTGACAGACCGCGAAATGTTTCAGAACACGGATCATTGCTTGAACCGCTGTTGACTCCCCATCCGTAAGTGTAATTCCTGTTTAGGTCAATGCCGTAACATGTGCCGTTGTTTCTTCTGTTCTTTCTCCATGAACCACCGCCGTTTGGATTGGTTGTCTGATTATATCTGTATCCGTCCGGATTAACAACCGGCACAAAGAAAATTTCCCTGTTGTTTACAAGATACGTTGCTTCAGGATCGGTTCCGTAATTTTCCAGAATCCAGTACATGAAGTACATAACTGAAGCCATTGCCTGCGGCTCTCGTGCATGATGAAGAGCATCAAAATAGATCGGCGCCTCAGTTGATGATTCATTGGCTTCAGGATTGTCGGAGATCTTTACAGCCCATATAGTTCTGCTCTCAACCGACGTTCCAATGTTCTGCATTGCAGTGATGATGTTTGGAAATCTCAGTTTCATCGAATCAAGCTTCTGAACAACTTCATCATAAGTATAATATCCTCCCATGCTTCCGTAAGAGAATCCGTCAACACCGTCTTTCTGAGCGATCATTTTTGAAGGAAGGAGTTCTTCGATTGAAGGTGCCTCTCTTTGTGCATAATAATTGTCGAGATCTTGAATCCTGATTTCGTAGTTGAGTCCGGAAGTCATTAGGCGCGCCAACTCGCTTTGATTAATCACAAGTTCAATTCCTTCACTGAAGTGACCTGTGTAATGTTCAACCGTAATGTCGTTGTCTGCAAGTCTCTTTACATCTTCACGTGAGTTGATGATGACTTTAACGAGACTATATTTGTCGAAGTCATTTCTGACAACCGGCTCGTCCGATTGTATGCTGCTTCCGGTAATGAGAATGGAAATTATCAAAGCGGGAAGAAGCAAGGTGAATAGCTTATTCATTTTTATGGTTTGATACTTAATTGTTAGTTAAAACATAGTTTATTTGCACGCTCTATTAAAGGAATTTATTCCTTCTGAATCAATTTTTTTTATTATTGGCTTCAGATACCTTTGTCTCATCAAGAGAATAAAATATAGAGCAACACTGAGACTACACAATGTTCTGCAGAGATGACTTTAAAAGTCAACAAAAATTCATTCAGCTATCAGGACTTTCGATTTTGACCAAAAAACTTGTCTACACTTCCCGACTTTGGAGAATGTACTTGAATTGCAATCTGCGAGCAGGAGTGCTTCTTTCACGAGCCCGATTGGAATTGTCAATTCTTAGAATGGATTCCAGCTATGAATATGCCTGCCTGCCAAAAAGCATTACGCTCTTCGATGGCAAGTGGGCAGGCAGGGTGGAATTACAAAGCGGTTTGGCTCCCGGACAATCGGAATGTCTTTATAGGGTAAGGAAAATGAGGATTTACAGAGTTCCAAAAAAGACAACCTAGCACAACAACAATTTGTTGTGACATTTGGAATCTGAATTAAAGTCAGGATGCTAAGAGAATAGGATGTAAAATATCAATTAAAACAACAATCGATACAGATACAACTTTTCTGAAGCTGTTTTCAGACTTGTTTTTTCATATTCAACAAGACAAACAACCTTCTTTTGATCAGATAAGTATTCTTCTTGCACTACTGAAAATTCGCACCTTCCATTTGGATAGATCCTTTATTTCAATAACATCATTTTTTTTGTATTAGAAAAACTGCCGGAAACAATTTTATAAAAATATACACCTCCAGAAAGATCTGATGAATTGAAATTAACGGTGTAACTTCCCGGCTGCAAATTACTCTTTACCAATGATACAACTTCTTTCCCTGTTATGTCAAAAACATTCATACTAACATATCCGAAAACCGGAATATTAAAATTAATTTTAGTTTCCGGATTAAAAGGGTTTGGATAATTTTGACTCAAACTATAATTCTCCGGCATTTCCGAACTGTTTTGAATAATGCCAACATTCAGATTTTCTTGATTTGCGTAAACATTAGAAGCGGAACCGGCATAACAAAAAGCATTTAAGTCTGTAGTTGCTACCGGGTTATATACAATACAGACGGGAGAAACGAAGCCCGAAGAAAGATTACTATTTCTTTTATAAATGGAAGTTCCAAGAGCCCCAAACTTTCCCGGACTTCTTAGGTTAATTGAATCTCCATCATTTGACATCCACATTGCTGTTACGGGATTATTTCCTTCAGGACTTGAAGAACAAAATGTAAATGATTTATTACTTCCGTTTGTAATTCCACCAAGTGTAAAATCCGCAGACCAGCTTCCACCCCCATTAAATGTAGGACAATAGTATGATGCACCGTTCTTAGTCACTGTTACCATTGCAGAATCACATGATCTGTTTTGCTTTACGGTTAATACAGGTCTTTGGTATTTTACACCCTCTCCACCTGCAGTAAGAAAATAGCCGGTGGCTGCGACTGTCGGTGTCCAAGGGGTACTGAATACTCTTATTTCATATCTTGTGGAACTGATTCTTCTCTCAACGGCATACCATACAGAATCGCTTGATGAAGCTGACCCTGGTCTCAATTGTGCACTTGGATAATAATCATTTAGTGAAGAAAAGGTTACTCCGGTCCAAGATATGCCCCAATCCACACTTCTGAAAAAGCGATAACCTTGAATTATTGATAAATCGTTGTATGCTTCAACACATATCATTCCTACCCATGTAGCGCTCGAATAAAATGCTCCATCACTCACTGCCGAAACAAATGCAAATTCTCTTCCCGCATTCGGAGAAGCAATTTCAGCAGAGTAAAATCCTGAGCCGTTTCTTTTCCAACTTGCATAATCTATTGTTGCGTTGTCATTATTTTCATTTGCACTTCTGCTGTATAGAACAAATATCCTTGTTGAATCTCCAACAAGATTATTGTTGCTTTCAACAAGTAAACTTACAGATCCAAAATATGCCTTTACAGACACAACCCCATTCGTCAAGATCCAATTAGCACCCCCGTTTGAAGATCTGTAAACATCAATTCTACCGTTATTGCCTGTTGCCGGAGATCGATTAATTGCCACATAAATATTTCCATCTTCACCCATTTTCATATCAATTTGTCTGTAATTATTAATGCTGTTCTTTACTTGTCCGGAAAATACGGTTATGTCATTCATGCTCCACTCATGATTATTAAACGGTGGTTTAATAATATTGAGGCACCTGTCGTCTTTTTCATTGAAAACAGAAATGAATCTGTTCTCAACCGGAATTCTCAAATTCATTTCGCGGATAATTTTTTCCTCCTCCGCTGTGTTTCCAGTCTCCTGCGCCAGCTTCAGCTTATCATCAAGTTCTGCGGGATAAAATGATTTAGCTTTGGAAAATTTAGTGGCTTTGATTTCCATTTTATCCGGTTTGTTAGGGCTGATATAAGATCCTATCTCGTCTTGCGCAAATACTAATCCGCTGAATTTCAATAGAACCAACAATGTAAAGAGTCTGATGATTTTCATAAAGTTGTTTTTTTAAGTTTGAAGAATTGAAATATTAATGGTGTGGAATATTTGAGAGTAAACTGAAATGTTTGAAGAAATGCAAATCTGAAAACGCATTGGATTCCCAAAGTACAGAGTTTTTGATAAGCTAATCAAATCATCCTTTAATTGAGTGAAACGATGGTGTAGAGTAATTTATGCAAAACTAATAAACTCGTTCTGAACTTTAAACAATAAAAGTGTGAATTTTTTCAGAATATATTCTTTCGATAACATTTTCAAAAAGTAGAAAATGTGAATAAATCAGTTCAAGAAATAATTCATACTCTAATTTCACAATGACAGACTACCTGCTTCAAATCTTTATCCTTAATTTTGTTATTGCAAATACAGCCAGCAAGACTGATGATATTCCCGCTTTAAAGTTACGAGCCTTGAATTACATCTGATTGTAAAGCAGTCTTTGCTGATGGGAAAGGACAGGTACCGGCATTACAACTACATTGTGGAATCAGAATATCATGCCCTGACACATATCAAATATCGGCGCAAAGTTTTTGAGCAGTCTCAAAAATTTGTAATGTATCTTATTTCTTCATTCTGCATTTTGCAGTTCTTTGACAAACCGGAAAATCTCATCTCAAATAGAATATAGGAACAAATGGAAAAACCAAAAACATACTGCGATGTTGTTGTGACAATGGACAAGAATAATGTTCACAAAGTCTATCATGACAGTGCCTATGGATTTCCGATTCCCGATGACAATGAATTATTCGGAAGGCTCATACTTGAGATCAATCAGGCGGGGCTTAGCTGGACAACGATCCTCAACAAACAGGAGAATTTCAGAAAAGCTTATCATAAGTTTGACATAAAGAAAGTCGCAGCGTACAAGGACAAAGACCGCAGCAGATTGTTGAACGATGCAGGCATAATCCGCAACAGGCTGAAGGTAGATGCCGCAATTCACAATGCAAATGTTATCAGATCTCTGCAGAAGGAGCATGGATCATTTAAGAATTGGCTGGATAAGAATCATCCAATGTCTAAAACAGATTGGACAAAGTTGTTTAAGAAGACGTTTAAGTTTACAGGCGGTGAGATTGTAAATGAATTTCTGATGAGTACCGGATATTTGCCCGGAGCTCATGCGGAAGATTGTCCAATCTATAAGAAAATTGTAAAGTCTAAACCTCCGCACTTATCTCGGAGCTGAGAACCCCGGACACTGCTATCAGAATTTGGCACTATCTGTGGATTCACAAAAAAGAATGCCGAAGGGATTCAATGTTTGTAGGTACCGGATCTGTGTAAAATCATGCGACCCCGAAGGGGTCGAATATTCGCAATGCATCATGGCTATAAACATTCGATACCTTCGGCATCGGCTCAACTAATTTTGCTCATTGAAATTCTGAATGCCTGTTTGATATCAACAGAACAATTACGAAGATAAACCTGAGCGGACTCAATGTTACAGAAATCACCTCAGCACAACAAGCTTCTGCGTAGCTGTTTCTTTCTTAGTATCATCTTCCGTCACCAGCTTATAGAGATAGACTCCGTTTGCTATCACATCCCCGTCCTCATCTCTTCCGTCCCAATACACCTGATTGAATCCGACATTTGCAGCATGATCTATCTCTTTGATGAGCCGCCCTGCTGATGTGAAGATTCTTATCTTGCAATTTCTCGGAGAGTCGGCACCTGTGAGATTGAACATGAAGCTTGTTTCATTCTTCATCGGGTTTGGAAAGTTGTAGAAGTCCTTAACAAACATCTCATCACTCACTATCAGACTGTATTCACTCAGATTTTCTTCACCTGCTTCGTTTCTGTAAACTATCTTCAACTTGTTTTCACCCGTAAGAAGCTTTGCATTGTAATAAAAACTCTTCCCTGTTCCCGGCTGTCCGTCAATATCAACCTTGTCTTCCGATGACCTTAACATTTTATCACCTTTTCCAAAATAAGGTATGTAAGTATCATTCAGACTTACCGCTACCTGCGTCGTATCTGAGAACAGCGAGATCCTCGGATCAAGATCCTTAAGGTCAATCCTCAATTCGGGATTAGCGCTTACGTAATCACCGCTTCTCACCGGCCTGCCGTCACTGTAAAGCTCTACCAACGGAGATCCGGTGACTACATTCAGATTGACCGAGAAGCTTGCATTATTATTGTAAGTGTAACTTTCGTTAAAATTTCCTTTGGGAATTATCTCAACATAAAAGGTAGCTTTCCCTGACACAGGTTTGAGATACGGAACTTTGAACTTGTGAGTAGTAGTAATGCTGCTGTCCACTTTCAGTTCTCTGTGTACTGTATCAGTACTGATCAGATTCTGAGAAGATACACTTGACTTGTATATTCTGGTTATTGCTCCCGGAAGATTGACAAAGCCGGCATTCGAAAAACTGATCGTAACTTTCATTTCATCACCCGCCTTAAATGATGTATCAGAGCGGACTATCGAATGCTTGTCTGCTACAATCTCTGCTGAAGGTGTGTACTTTACTTTCAGACTGTTCAACAGAGATGACTGAAATCCTGTCAATGTATCTATTGCAAATTTTGCCTGCAGATTGAGAGTCGGATATTGGTATGCATCTATATTTCCAAGCCCGACAGATTGATTTGTGCTTTGATTCGCAAGCAACAGGGTGCTTGCTCCATTCCTGTCAATTCCTATTACGTCAAACAATACAGAACTTTGCGGATACAATGTTTGCCCCCATGACAGATCATTCCACTTTTGAGCAGGTCCAAAGTAATTGTCAACAGTTCCGAAAGTCTTCGTATATGTTGAGGTCTTTGAACTGTTGGATTCTACCCATCCTGTCGAGCCGGTATACTTGCGAAACATTTCCGATACAGCTGATTGCTGTGCGCCTAGATATCCTATGAAGCTCCATGTATCAAACCATCCGAACACACTGAAGCTGTCGATCTTCGTACTTCCGAAAGATCTTATTTTTGCTTTTGCCGTGGCATTCAACGGAACGGTCCCTGCGACATAAGATGCATTCAATGCCATCAGATAATGAGTGCTGTCAAAAGTGTTCAGGAAGTTTATTACAGAGTCAGATGACTGTCCGCTTGTTGTTGAAAAGTTCTTGTACTGAAGAATTGTACCGTTAAGCCTTTTTACCTTAAGCATGCTAAGCCCAGGAGATCTTCCACCGTCTATATTGATGTTCTGATAATTGACCGAGAAAAAAGAGGCCTCTGCTCCGCTGCTTCCCATTGATCTTACAGCGAGACTAAGCGGATATTGATTAAGCAAAATTCCATCAGGACCAAATCCCGTATTAAAATAATCGATGACAGAAAACTGTCTGTCATCTGCTTTGAAAAATACAACCTGTCCGGTATCGGGCAATAGCGACTGTGTCCCGGAATTTCTTGATGCCAGCTCGTTTGTGTATAACGATGGATTGTATGAGAATGTCAGTGGAGTTGTCCAGCCGGAACTGTCTGAGTTGATGATTGCATTTGTTCGCCAGAAATAGATCACATCCGGATTCAGAACTGGCACAGTTGTTTTGAACTTTGTAACGGCACCGGTTGCATTATTATTCTGAAAAGTTTTCTTCACGGGAGAACTGAAGCTTAAGGTAGTATCCATTTCAACGATCACTTTGACAGTTTGCTGTGGATTATTCTTCAACGGATTTAGTCCTGTCAATTCAACAGTATCTGAACTCAGAACTGAATTATTAACCGGCTTTAGCGGAACGAATGAAATTTCTTTCAATGGAATACTTACTGTCAGAAAATTATTCGTTTTTAATTCTCTCGGGTTCCAGTTGTCAGGATCGAGAACAACTTGTAATGTATAATCAGCAAGTGAATCCGGCTTGAATGTGAACCTTACTGAATCGCTGAATCTGAACGCCCTTATGATTGTATCTTTATTTGTCTGTGTTACATTGTTTCGCTTAAGAGTGAATCTGATCTTGCACGAATCCGAAAACAGTCCGAAGTTTTTCGGATAAAGTGTCATTGTCAATGGCTGATTCACTTCGGGAAAAGTGTTCGAAAGTTTATAATAACTTTCAGCGACAGCAAACTCAGGAACTGTAGGTATCTGAAGTTTGCATGCAGGATCACCAAGCAGTCCGTAAGAATTTACAGTATGTATAACAGTGGATGAAGATGAATCAACTACAAGTTCACTCTTGCCTCTCTTCATGATTTCTCCAAATCTTCTCAGAGTATCCTTCGCTATACCACTATACATTCCGTCATGCATACGGGTTTGGCTTGTAAGCCATCCCCATCCGGAACAACCGATAAATCCAACAGATCCTCTGTCGAGCATATTCACAAATTCTTCTCCAAAGGTCCTCTTTTGAGGATCCGCATTCTTGCCTGTATAGCAAGTCATGCTCATAACAAAAGGAAACTTTCCGTAATTGGCAAGAGTGCCCGGATCCTGCATGCCGTCTTCCCAGTTCTCATAGCCGGCATGTCCAAGAAAATTTACGATCGCAGTTCCGTTGTTTATGTCCCTTCTGATTGAATCCTTATAGTTGAATGTGACCGTTGTGGTGGTATCGTTTCTGAAAATTTTATGATCCTCACCCGCAAGCGGCGGTGGAATGACATACTGATTTATGATTGCTGTATCAATATCCTGAAAAGTCTTCTGGTCGTTTGAAGTACCCCCGCCGACAATGAAAGTATTTGCCTTAAACCATGAGTCCGGAGGATTTGTTTCGTAAGTAATAATATTTTCAACCATTGCATCTGCATCACCTGATGTATATGCCGGAAGCCTGCCAATATGTATTTGCGGATAATAAAAAAATGAACCATAATTGAAATTAGCAAAATATGCATCAGTAGTCGGATTGCCGTATGTTGGCAAAAGGTTTTGGTAATAAACAGATGATGTGGAATTCTTCTTCGGGTCTGTTGAGCCTCTGCCAAGTAGCACTGCATATTTGAGCTTAGGTAATGTCCAATTATCGTAAGCATATTTCAGAAAATTCCTCAAAGCTACAGGATTCTCTATTCCATAATTAAAAATATCATAGATGTCTCTTATCTCTGCCTTCACTACTCTGAAATCATCATAGGTTTCACGATGATTCTGCAGTTGAAATGCCTGCTGAACAAATTTTGAATGATAAACTATCATGTAATCCGCACCATTGGAAGATGATACAAGATCCGGCACCTGCCTTTGTATCATTTTGAAAGGCTTCTTTGTGATCGCCTTGTTTACTATCTCAAGCCGCGCATTGCTCTTTGCCGTTAGTATAAGAGTATCCGAGCTTGAAGAGTAGTTAGCAATTCTCACATTATTAACCACATCATAAATGTTGGTCTGATTCCCGGGCACATATCCGCTTATCCTGAATTGCTTGGAAGTTGTATCTGCGTTTGCAAGGTTTGCAGAAATTGTGTTGGCATTGAATTTGAAAGCTTTCGGAACTTGCATCTGAAACATGTCAAAATACATGTTCCCGTTGAACGATGCATTGCTGAAGTAAAACACTCTCACAGTATTTACAGAAGTACTGCTAAGTACAGAGCTCAGAAAGGTCTGCACAGTATCTATTCTCTTCAGGTCATTCGTAAAAACCTGCGGAAGAAATGTACTGTTAACCTGTACCTGAATGCTGTGTTCATTGTTTATGGAAAATGTCCTGTTGGATGGATATGCAAAGAGCTTGATCCTTGCATTCTGTACCTGAGAGGTCAGTGTCTTTACCGAGAATGTATCAGAGACAAATTGACTCGTCGTCATTAATGTCCAATACCATCCCTCACCCTGAAAATTCTCATTGTTGAAATACCTGAAGTCGTTTGCATCTGCTCTCTCTCCTTGAGTATAAACCTTGTCTCTTTCAAACTGAAGATTATCATAATAATACTGAAGTGAGTATGGATTAGTAGTTGAGAATGTAGCATTTGCAAACCGAAGTCCGTTGCTTACTCCCCATTCTACCCAATAAACATTTGTGTCTGAATACAAAGTGTTATACTCATCTTTGGTATATACAAGTCCGTTGTCCTGATTATAGTATTTCGTATTTCCGCCATAAGTTCTTGTACCAAAAAAATCAAAATAATCTGCGTTGTCAAATACTCCGTCACTCTCTCCTTCAAAGTAGATCGGTATCTGCTGCCCTTTGTTGAAAACTTTAACGGTTCTTGGATCTATTGTTGCAGTATTTATTCCGGCATTTGAAAAATCTGTTCTGTTTATTCTGTAAACCGCATCTTCAACAACACTGAGCTTCAGGTAAGCTTTGTTTGGAATAATCCAATTGTAACTCTGCGACATGCATGTTCCGGCTACAAGAAATAGAAATGCAATTACAGAAAAAAGTTTTACAGACAATCTGATATTCATTTGATAGAGATTAGCTTTTTGAACTGAACTTCCGAATAGAGAAATGGTAGAAAAGTCTGCCGGGTATAGGTTTTTAGTTGTGTCAAAAATAGAATTTTTTTATCAAAAATGATATACGGGTGTTTAGCTTGATTTAAAGATATTCTTTGCTGATTGTTGTTCAAACTGATCCGAAATTAATTGATGATCTTCAAATGAAAAGAGATACAGTTTCAAGATTCAGCAACAGGGTTGAGAATTATGTCAAATACAGGCCGCAATATCCCCCCGGGATGTTAAGACTGCTTGAAGAAAAGTTTAACATCAACAATTCATTAAAAGTGGCAGATATAGGTTCAGGTACGGGTATCTCTTCGGAACAATTTGTTGAGGCGGCCTATGATGTATTCGGCGTTGATCCGAATTCTGAAATGCGAATGTGCGCAGAAAAATATTTTGCGGGCAGGAAGAATTACTTCAGCGTAAACGGTTCTGCGGAAGCGACTACACTCGACGCAGACAGCATGGATATAATTGTTGCAGGTCAGGCATTCCATTGGTTTGATAAGGCTGAATCGCGTGTTGAGTTTAGAAGGATCATCAAAAGTGAGGGCATGGTCTTTCTGATCTGGAACAAGAAGGTCAATTCAGAAGGATTTATGGATTTGTATTTCGGATTACTTAAGAAGTATGGAACTGATTACGAAAATGTAAAGCATGAAAACTTTGATTCGCATACTATCAGTGATTTCTTTGCACCGATGAGTTTTGAACTCATAACCATGAGCAATGAACAGTTGCTTGATTATGAAGGGCTTAAAGGAAGGCTGCTTTCCTCATCATACATCCCGACTGAAGGAGAGAAGTACGAAAGAATGCTTGAAGAACTCAAATCAATGTATTCGGAATTCAATCAGAATGGAATTATCCGGATTGATTACAACACGGAAATCTATGCAGGGAAATTAAAATGAAGTGTGACTATTACTCAGCTGATGCAAGTCTCTCTGCCCTGTCTGCGGTCTTAAGCTTGTCAATGAAATCCTATGCTCTCTGTTTCTAATTTCTAATTGTAAATTTCTAATTGCTCTTTTACACCTCGCTCCTAGTCTCCCGATTGGTGGAGCGCGAACCCACGTTACGAAATAATTAGATTCGTAACGAGGTATGAATAAAGTTAACCGCAATGAGCATAGTGAAATCCCAGATTAAGCAGTGGATTTTTTTTTTGCATAGATTCTCCGGCATGAAAATGAGAAGTTTACACAAAAGCGGTAAAGGTTTTTTCTTAAGTTAATTTATTTCCTTCAACGGGATACGGAGGAAGAAACAGATATGAAGATTCATCTCAAATTTTTACTGCCCGCGCTATTCATCATTTCAGTTTTGGCTCTATTCCCTTCTGCGGCTACCGCACAGCTTGTGCCTGATTTCAGGGTTAATGAAGATCCTACTAATGAATTTCAGGGACAGGGAAGTATGGGTTGCGATACTTCCGGTAATTTCGTTGTTGCCTGGAGAGATAGCAGAGGACCCCGAACTGATATATACTGCCAGAGGTTTGACAGCAATGCAAACCGGCTCGGCAACAACTTCAAAGTCAACATAAATCCGGACTCATCAATACTACCTTCAATAGCCGTAGCATCTGACGGTTCATTCGGAGTTTGCTGGCTCGAAATCTTGAAAGACCAGTATAAAGCGAAACTGATGCTTTTTGACAATTCAGGTGTTCCCATTACTGCTGAGATAGTTCTGAACGAATCCTCGCCTTGGGATTTTTTCGGGCCAATCATAACTGTTAACAGATACAAGGAGTACACAATCACTTGGTTGCAAGATCGGGGAATAATGTTTCAGAGAATTGACTCAAACGGAAACAGAATAGGGCAGAATGTGAGGATTATCACTGACACTACTTTGAGGTACGCTGAAAATCCGAAGATATGCACAATCGGCGACGGCGGTTTTGTAATTGCATGGGAAGCGGTTCACTACCCTCAAATCGGTTTTCCGGACGTTTATTTTCAAAGATTTGACCGCTATGCAAATCGTTTGGGAGCAAATACAAAAGTTAATGATGATAACCTTCCTGAGGCAGACCAGCTTTTTCCACAAATTGACGGAAACTCTGAGGGGAGATTTGTAATAGCCTGGTCTGACAGGCGGCTTGGAGAATCCGAACCATATTATCAGAGATTTGACACCGCAGGGCTACCTATCGGTCCGAACAATAATGTTTGCGCTGTAGTCACATTCAACAGAGGGCTTGGCGCTGTGATGATGAGAGAAGACGGACAGTTTCTGATAGGTGGGGAGGAATTCTGGCCTCCGTTTGCTCCGTATTTCCAAAAGTTCAGCTCAACGGGGTGGAGGATCAATGATCCATACAAGGTTACGACTCAGTCTCCATGGGCTGTGAAGTATGCTAATTCATTCAAGTATTTCAATGATAAGCTCATTTGTTTATGGGGTGATACCCGAAACGGGGAATTTGATGTTTACTGCAACATGCTTTCATACTCAAACCCTGATACAACCGTATCTATACATCAAGTTTCTTCATTGGTTCCTGATAGATTCATTCTTGAGCAGAATTATCCTAATCCTTTCAATTCGTCAACTACAATCAGATTCAGTGTCAGA
>CALEVL010000346.1 GCA_937924675.1 uncultured Ignavibacteria bacterium
ACAAGCTTCGCAACTTCCCTGCCTGAAATATCATACAATGCTATGCTGACCTTTCCGTCAACAGGAAGATCGTAATTGATCTTGGTTGAAGGATTGAACGGGTTCGGATAGTTTTGTGACAATTCGAATTTGGTCGGCAATCCAATGCTGACTTCACTGCTCAGATCAAAGTATGTGAAGTTGCCGTTGTAATCCATTTGTTTCAGTCTGTATTCATACTTGCCTGTTGAAAGATTCTTATCTGTGATCGTATAATTCTTCTGCGAGGTTGTAGTTCCGTTGCCGTTAACGCTGGCAACCTTTGACCATGAACCTTCGCCGGATCTTCTTTCTACGTCAAAGCCTGAGTTATTTGTCTCTGATGAAGTTGTCCAGTTGAGATTTACATCTCTTCTGTTTACGGATGCCGTGAATGATGAAAGCTCAACAGGTAATGGAGCGCTTCCGTCAGTCAGAATGTATCTTGAAAATACTGACAAACCGTGAACTGTTATGTTGTTGTTTGCAGTATCAAGAATGTATTCTCCCGGACCGGTTCCAACAACAGTATACGGAACATAAAGCGTGTCAGCATCTGTATTCTTGGCAACCTTTATGCTTGCCTCATTTGCAATAGTGCCAAGCAGTGCCGGTGAATAGTGAAGCGTTACGTCGTATGTAAATCCTGTTGCGGGATTTGTAGGATGAATTTCCCAGTAAACATTTCCATAACCGTCTGTAACTGTCGGATCGCCTGCAAGTCCCGGAGGATCCTCACCTGAATAGTACTGAACGTTCACATCAGCAAGAGTTCCAAGTGTAGTTACATTTACTTTAGCAACTGTATCAAGCTTGTGAATGAATCTGTACAAGCCGGTTGATGGTGTTGGATTTGTATAAGTCGGCGGCTGAACAGTTGATGAGAATTCATACGCACCGATATCTGTGCCACCGTCCTGTATCATTGTGCTTCTTGGTGTGCCGATGTAATCTGAACCAATTGAACTGATCGCGATACCTGTTCCTTTGAGTACCCAGTTGTTTACATCAGAGCCAACAGGAAGCAGGTTGTTATTTGAAGTGAAGACAGGTTGACCGTATAATGAATATCCTTCACAGTTTGATGAATCCTGGAATAATGAGAGGTCCATAATTGCTGTTCCCCATTTTGCAACTGTTGCAGGATTTATTGAATAGAACGCATTATAGTTAGAAGCATCTGCCGGCCATCCGGAAGCAGTTGTTCCGTTAATATTGTAGATCGGTTCATTTCCGATTGCAATGTTCGATCCGGTCGAAGCTGCTCTTGTATTACTGAACACATTGTTTCTCAGAATTACATTTGTTCGGGCAAAGTCAACTCTCTGGAAAGCAAAGGTGTTGTTTGAACCTGTGCTGGTTCCGTAAATGTTTACAGAGTTGTAATAGTAATTCATGATTCCGGTTGTACCGCCTTGCTCGGAAATACCGGCTATTTTGCGGTCTGAAGAAGCACCGCCGTCTAAGCTGATAATGTTGTTTGAGAATGTACCGAAAGAGTTCTGACTGGTTTGGAATCCCTGAACATTGTCAGCAGCAGTGCTTGTTCCTGTAGAAGAACAATAGATATTGGTTATGATGTTCTTCTCTACTACTGTACCTGAAAGACTCTTTATAAGAGACATTCCTATTGCATTCGAATTGGTTGCACCAAAGCTCGGATTTACATTTCCAATTCCTGAAACAACATTTCCCCTGACTGTGTTGGCACCGTTTACGAACACAGTAATACCGGTTATGTTTGAACTGAAACCCAGCGGCGGATTGCCGCCTCTGCTGAATGATGTCAGGTTTGTTACGGTATTATTAAGTAATGTACAGGATCCTGAATTTGTACTTTCAAGATAGATTCCGCCAATACCCGTGCTTGTTTGGTCAAATGGCATGTGAAAGTTGGTGACGGTATTGTTAGCCACTGTATATGCAACTTTTCCTCTGTGCTGAATTCCATATGCACCGCCGCCGGTAACAATCTTCTTGCTTGTGTCAGATGATCCGATAAGGTTTCCTGTCACATCACCGATGTTGACAGCACCATCATTGATGTTCATTGGCACAATATCAGTACCATTGGTGCTTCTGATATTGTTGATGGTGTTTCCTTGTACGCTTGTAGGTATGGTAGTTGAAACTGTCAGATTCAAACCTCTGTATGAACCGGTCGTTGTAGTAAAGCTTCCACCCGTGTTAGGAGCAGTTCCTCCGATGAAGTTGCCCTGTATTAAGTGACCGCCGCCGCCAAGAATTGAAATACTGTAAACGGTAGTAGTAATTGCATAGTTATGGTAGAAATGGCTTGGGTTGATCACCCAGCCGTCGCCTGCACCTGTAGCTGCAATCAATACTCCTGCGCCGGTGAAGTTGAAGATGTTACATCCGGAGATCTTGTTGCCCGCATTTGGCAAAGCTCCTGTACCGCTTGAGTAAACAGCGTTAGTCGGTCTGCCGGTAATGTCTGATCTGTCTCTGATATCGCAGTTGCTGATAACATTACTGCTGTTTCCGGTTGTTACACCGATTCCTGTTGCAGTTGAGAAGACAATTGTTCCGCTGGCTGCTACCGCATTCTGACTTTCAACAATGCAGTTTCTCAATGTATCATTTGTTGCGCCGTTGATAAACTGAATGACAGCGCCGGTGCCTGCATTTCTTATCGTCATATCTTTTGAACCGGTACCGTTGTTAGAACCGTCTATAGTGACGAAGTCAGCATTGACAAGATTTATAATAGGTGTTGCGCTGGTTCCTGAAACAACTGTAGTAACACCTGTTGCAGGTTTGATCAGAAGTGAAACACCCGGAGTGCAGCCACCCTGAATTTGGTTCAGTGAGATTGCACCTGTTTCAGTAACGCTTGCATCAAGTATGTCCGCTGTAAGGTTGCCACTCAAACCATTAGTGTTGATTGCATCAAACAAGCCGCCTGCTCCCGTAATGGATGTAAATGTTCCTGAGGCGCCTATTGTCACAACTCCTGCCAATCCTGTTGTAAGATTATAAGTGTTTGTGCCTGATACAGGGAAGTTTGCAGATACAAGAGCAACACTTGTCGGAGCTAATGTGAAAGTTGCAACATTGTCGCCAACGTTTGGAGTTGGAGCAAGGTCCTGAGCTACAACAAAGTATTCAATCACATCACCCGAAACAACACCTCCGAAGATAATGCTGTAGTCGATTGTGAAGTCGAAAGGATTGATTGCATATGCCTCAGCATATTTCCAACCGTCAGTTGTATTATCATTTGTAGCCGGAAGAACATTAAGATTCGTTGCCTTTTTGTAATATACTCTCGGCCTTGATCCCGGCGTCACATTTATGCCTGAGCCGTCAAAAATAGTTGCGCTCAGAACACGTGAAGTCAGACACGCTGAAATTCCCAAAGGAATGTATGAAATGGTTGGCTTTGTAAGATCAAGCGGAACGCCGTCAAATTCATCAGCGCCAAGATCCGGATTTGTTGCACCGCCGTTAACTGAACCTGCCGGTCCCGGTCTTGCTTGATTGTCAAAGTCAGTTGTGTAAGCGGGAATTACAAATCCTGCTGATTCAAGCTGAGTCGGAGTAAGACCAAAGTTTAAGTGAAGATCTCCTGTTGCAGCATTTACGAAATTGACTGCGGCTCCTGAGATACTTGTTAAATCAGAACCGGAAACTGAATTCCATGATGCAAACGTACGATCAGTTGTCCAGTATCCAACTGTTGACGCTGAAGCTGAATTCAGAACGTTGAAGTTTGATGCTCCGCCGATCCAGCCGGTAGCACTTGCTGTTGCACCGTAATTATTGCTGATAGCATAATGGCTTCCTGTACCGCCTGTTCTTTCATTGTTGAAGATATTATTTCTAATATCAACTGCTACTGTCCTGGCAGTTGCCGAAAGATCGCCTCTGAGATAACCGAAACTCGGCTGTGCGCCTGAAGTGACTGTTCCTGTAATGTGGACTGAGTTGTAAAAAATATTTGTGATTGAAGGATCAGCTGTTTGTCCGTGATTTCCCCAGATACCAACAATGCAGGTATTAGATGCCTGTGAAGTTCCGAGTGAGATCATGTTATTCACTACGTTGACAGGTGAAGCTGTTGTGCTTCCCGACCTTATTAGTATTCCTGATATTGATCCGGGTGTAAGTACATTTGTAGAAGTACTTGCATTGCTCAGATCAAAGATTGTGTTTCTTGATATGGTCGGATTATTTGCCTGTCCAACTGCAATTCCTGCAACATTTGTACCAGCGGTAGTAGTATTCGTCAGAGATATAGCGCTGATGGTATTCAGAGTCACGATTGCATTAGCCAATGATCCGTTAAGTACAATTCCTGATCCCGCCGTATAATTTGAAAAAACACTCAACGAGGCATTAGTGGAAGCTGATGTCAGGTTTTGAATGGTGTTATTGGAAATTGTCAGAATGCCCGCACCGGTAGTTGTGCTAGCTGTCTGTTCTATACCTCTGATGGTAGTTGTTGTTGCAGTAGAATTCTGACTTGCATTCCTGATGGTATTTGGACCGATCGTTACCGTGCCATTTGCAGAATTAAGTATTCCCCTAAATCCGCTAAGACCTGTTGCCGCACTGAATGTGCTGCCGGTGTTTGAAAGGTTACCTGACTCTGTAAGATTCCCCATTCTCAGATTCGGATTAGTCGTATTACCAATCGTATTATTTGAGATGTTGTAATTTACTAAAGTTCCTGCTGTGTTTATGCCGTTGATCGAACCTGAGATTGATGCGGTAGTACCCATTGCATCAAGCGCACCTATGGAATTATTCTGGATGTTTATAGAATTTCCAGTTGTTGATGAAGTGTAAATACCTGCAATCATTCCGCCTGTTGTAGTTGTAGCGGAGTACATCGTGTTGATATTATTACCTGTTACTGTTCCGATGTTTGCAGTTCCGGAAGTAACAGCAATACCACAAAGAATTCCGTTGGTTGTTCCGGCACCGCTCGAAGTGTATAGTGCAAATCCGGCTATTGTATTATTCTGGATTGATGATGCCGCGCCGCCATTCAGGAATGCGCAACTGATACCAACATATCTGGTAGCATTGGCAGTACCGCCTGCAGTATATGAACTCGGAAAAGTCCCGCCAAGTGAACCGGAAGTAAGGCCGATCATGTTGGTTGATCCCGTACCGCCGGAATTTGCATAACCAATTACGTTACCGGTAATTGTATAACCGGCTCCAGACGAAATGAAAATTCCGTAATGAGTATTTGCTGAAGTGTAAATTCTGTTGGCTGTCTGATAAAGTTTGTTGTTGGTGATCGTCCAGCCTGAGTTGAAACTGTTTATGTTCATTCCGCTTGTTGATGCAGTGGCAAAGAAATAGTCATAGATATTATTTCCTGAGACTGTGTTGCCGCTATTGTCTACCGTGGCGCTCGCTCCCAATGAATGAATACCGTTCAAAGGAAGGTTTGCACCTGCAGGTCCGATATTGTTATTGGTGATCGAGTTTCCGTCGTTTCCTGTTGTAGTTCCTGTTCCAAACGATATTACACCGAAGCTCGCTCCGGTGCTGCCAAGAACAGTACAATTGGTAACGGTGTTGTTTGATGCATCGGCAGCAAACCTGATTGTAGAACTTGCGCCAAGTGCTGCGTTTGAAATGGTCAGTGCATTGCCGCCTGTGTTCAGACCGTTAATTGTTACATTATCGGCTCCGTTAAGACTAATAAGATGCCCGATGAATGAACCGGAAATTGTTCTCGCTGCTCCACCTGATGGAGAGACTGTAAGCGAAGTCCATCCTCCGTCATTAAGTGCATTAGCTCCTGTTTCAGTAAGAACATCTCCCGTAACCGAGACTATGATGTTATTGCCCGTCTGAGCCGAACTGTTTATTGCAAGAAACGCTCCCCCCACATCTGTGAGAGTAGCATAAGATCCGTCAGCTCCGGTAGATCCCGAAACTGTGATCTGTGACTGTGCTGCACTTGTGAATAACATAAATGCAGACAGAAGAAACATGATTGAAAATGTCTTCTTCATGACCTCTTGTTTTGTTTGAATTTTTAAATTGGGTTTAAGAATAATTGAAAATTATCCCAGTCTATTGATATTACACTTTCCAAACACAATTTGCAAAGAATGTACTGCGGGAAATACCCAGTTTCTCAATGCAAATGTTATAAAACATGCGGAATTCTAAGACTTTCTTAGCATAATTGAGCGGAATTGATACCCTATATTGAGTTAAAAGTTAAAAGTTGCGGCGAAGCCGTCCCTTTGGGAAAAGTTGAAAATACTTTCTAAACTTCATACAATTGTAATGATGAATATGAAACCTTGATTAAGCTCGGGCAAATCTTCGCATTGACATGCAATCAATCAACTTTAACTATTTCTAATTATCAATTTCTAATTTCTAATTGCTCTTAAAAGAATGCTTTTACTTCTGCCCTTCCTGTATGAATGATCTTTCTGTCATCGCCTTCAACACGGCCGTCGTAATTAATTGTTGCCTGAAGATTCTTGCTGATGCTGTAGTCGAAGATTCCGCGCCAGATGTATGTCAATCCTGCCTGACGGCCGCCGGTAAGCTCGAACGGGTAAATTGTGCTTGTCTTGTTTACTTTCACTTCACCCCGCTCAAACTCTATACGAAGCCTTCCGAGCATTGTAAATGAATAGACAAACCTGAGTATCTGCTGATTTATGTCCGCTGTTGTCGGCGAGGAGGGATAAACATCCGTGTTCTTTGAAATGTTTATCTGAAACCCGCTTTCAATTTCCTGAACCGGCCTGTATGAAAAGTCTGTAAGCAATGCATCGGAATATATATTCCTGTTTCGTGCGGAGTTTGGCGGTGCCTCATTGCGGTCAACTCTGTTTACATATTCGAATATAGTTGAAAGATCACGCGTGAGCCCCAGCTTCAGGCGAACGATCTTCTGCAGTGTGAACAATTTCTCGTTACCGCTTACAAACTGATTGAATCCCTTTTGCTCGAGGTATCTTAATTTAAGTGAGTAAAGAGGATTGAACTCGAAGAAGTTTATGTCTTGCTGAAACAGTTGCGTTCCAAACAATGTGTTGGAATCATTTTGAAATGTGGAAACATTAAGCAGGTAAATATTTTTCGTGACGGGGTCCTTACTGTTTTCTTCTATTCGAAGATACGTCTCCGCAGTTGTGTTTCGCAGAAGCTCGTCCGCAAATGATGAACCTGTTATGTTGAAGAATCTTGCAGGCTTAAGATTGAATCTTACCGATGTGTTCAATCCTGTTACAGGAAACAATTCGCTTGTCGGACGGTTTATCCTGACATAGTTTCCGTCATTGAAACTTGTCAGAACAAATTCGTTTTCATCCTGAAGTCCGTTCTCATTAATGTCACCTATATAAATGTAATTTCCCTGTCCTGTAGGTACGGGAACAAACACACGCTCTACCTTTGCCTGCTGCTCACTTGTGATATTATAATAAAGATCCGTAAGCAATCCTCCGTTGAACGGATCTATACGGGTCTGTGAATTTACAAGAAGCGTGTTGATGTCCTTGTTCTGCTCGGTCGTGAATTCCTGCGTGAATTTCCTGTTCCTTATTGTAAGTTCAAACAGTGTTGACAGCCATGAGAGACCTTCATACCTGATACCTGCAAGTTGAGTTATTGCGTTTGACTCTTCCGCAAACGATCCGTTGTAAGGCAATCTGTCGAGTCTGTAACCGAACTCTGCATATACTGTCGTATTGTAAAAGTTGTTGAGTATGACCCGCGGCTTGATCTCATAAAAAGCAAAACTTCCGGATGACAAGCTGTCACCCGTTATGAGCGTGTTGATATTTTCCCTGTTCTCCTGATTGAAATCCAAACGTATCTCCATGTTCGGCTCGTCATAGGAGATATTGCCGAGAAGATTTCTGTAGCCTGCGCTGGCAAACTGTCTGAACCAGTTGCTCTTCGTCTTGCTTACTTCATATTCGCTCTTGATGTATTCGATTCTGTAAACCAGATCCGGAATCTTCATCGTATCATTTCTCATGCTGAAATCACCAACAGCTCTCAATGAGTTGAATACTGTTCCTCTCTTAAGCTGTCCGAACAGTCCTTTGAAATTAATGTATCCGGCCGGTGAGAAATTTAAGGATGCTTCTTTCAGATCTTCCGTGAGAACTTCCGTATCCTGAATGTTATACTCGCGGTAAAACTCCACGGGATTGTATCTTTCCAGCGGAACAAATGACTGATTGACAAGCTTCTGCCTCACATTAAACTCAAGTGAGTGAAGATTCATCCCCAGAAATTTGAACTTGTCCTTTCTCAGCGAGATCCTACCGTTGAGCGCCACTCCTGAATTGTTGTTGTCGCTTATCGTTGAAAGCTTGTTTGCATCAAGTGTAGAGATTGCAGATTCCAGATCGAATGTAAATTCCCTTCGGGGAGATGATTCATAATTTATTCCTATGTCGGCAACCTGATATGAATTAGGTAACGGAATGAATATCACAGTATCATAATTTCCCTGCTTTATTCCGGCAAAGTTGTATTGCTGAAGAGTCTGCTGACTGTAATTTCCGTTTCCCTGCCCGACAAATGAAAACACAACCTGATACAATGAGTTGGAATCGTTCGGAAGATATTTGTAATAGCTTATGCTCTCTTTGTTTATCACAGTGTCCGACTTTACATACAACCCTTTGCCAATGCCCGTTGCGCTGTCCGTTCCCACAAACAGTACACCCGACTTCACCGCTTTAAATCTGTCATCACCCGCCTGAGCCAGTATCTCTTTGTCCTCCTCACTCAGTGAAAAGTCAATTGTCTTCTCGGGATTGTCACTCTCGGTGATATAGTGCGCATAAAAGTTAAGCTTTTTCTTCAATAATCTCGAGATGTTTGAGCCGGTGATAATAGTTCTGGAATATTTTCTGTCGGTGTATTCAAACTCCACTATTATTCTCGATGCTGCAGTAATAAGTCTGTTAATGGTAAATGTAACTGTTCCGATTCCGTAATCAATTACATAATCCGCCTGCTCGCCGCGTGTCATCTGAACTCCGTCCAGATAAACCTTTTCCGTTCCCGAAAGCACAAGAATATCCGTTTCGTTGTCTCTTCCTATTAGCCGGTAAGGACCCTGCGTTCCGTCAATGCCGTTGAATGAATTGATATTGAATTTTCCTCTTTGAACCGCTCCGCTGAAAAGCGCATCACCCAGTCCGTAATCTGCAAATGCCTTTGCTCCCTGTATCTTCCTTCTGAAATTAATGAACTCAGTATTTGCAACTTCAACATCAATATCTCCGATAGTACCGGTAAAGTTACTTCCTTTGATCTCAATGAAAACTTTGTCAAGCTCCTGAAGCTTCTGTGTATTGCCCTCGGGTTGAATGGGAGAGTCTTCATCCGTGAGCGCCGCATTTATCTCAAGATCAGATGCAAGTTTTCCGTTAAGCTGAAGCCGGAAGCCGGAGTTAAGCGTCAGGTCTCTGTTGTTGCCAACCGAGAATCCACGGAACAGACTTCCTGATTTTGTAAGATCGGTTCCTTCAAATATGCTGCCCATGAAATCCTGCTTCTGAGTTGCGATCTCTACTGTATCACCCGTTATTGTATCGCGCTGTACAAGAACTTCGAAGTTCGAGTATTCGTCCTTGAAAGAATACGGAAAGACATCGTAATCAATTTTGAGATTGTAGATCTGAAATGTATCAAGCTGATATTTTGAGAAAAGATCTTTGCTGAGTATGATCGATCCTTCTTTGTAATCTATCTTGTAATCATCAGTGGGTTTCAGAAGTTGCTGTTGTAAAGTCAAAATGTCGGAGAACTGGATGAGAAATTTTTCAGGTAATGTGACAAGTGTATCCGTATGTCCTATGCGGGCAATGTATGTGCGGTAATTTGGGCTCTCCTGCTGTGCGCAGACCTGCAATGCGGTCAGCCCGAACAGAATGATCAGAATGTATTTTCCAATTACCATACCCTGAAATGCAGCTGTTTGTGTAGAGTTATCTTTAAGCAATGAGACAAGAAGAAATATGTCCGTTCACTTGCGTTTTCAAATGGGTAAAGTAATTATTGCGATATGAAGTCTTTTTGAATTAGTGTTGTATCAGTAAATTCCGCTTTCATCAGTAACGCTGCCTTGCTTTGTCTTATGCTCTGTTGCTCTTATCATAAGAGTTGCCGATGATGTTTTGAATTCATTCTCTTCATATTCAATATCTATCGGAACTTCTTCTGTCAGCTTAACCGTCTTACCGGGTGAAGTAGTGTTCTTCGAGTATTCAAAACTCAATCCGCCGGATAATGATTTCTTTATTTTTCCGAGATCGCCTGACATTCCGTGTGATACGCTGTAAGATGACATTCCGCCGAGACAGATATCATTCTTTGTTTCATTGTCTATGATAAGCTCAAAACATTTTTTCTTGAGGAAAAGATATATCAGTAATCCTGCCAACACCAATACTCCTGCTATCAGCCCTATGAGAACAAACAATCTCCAAGGACCGTATTTCATTCTTATCTCAAGAGGAATCTTTGTTACTATCTTCTTGTCTTTGAGTACCGGTTGGAAAATTTCCGGAACTGATCTGAGTGCAAACAACTCGGTGAAACTGTTTACATATCCCTGATCAAGAACTATGTCAACCTGCGATACATCCAGTACAAGATCACCGCCTATGGTGAAATCTTCCTTGAAGATAGTGTTGAAAGAAAACTTAGGTGTGATCTCCGGAAGATTAAATATCACAGAGAATCCCGTTACTTCTCCTTCAGGCGATACATTGCTTACTGTTGAAGGAGAGATTGACTGCGTTCCGAGAGACTTGACGGAGTAATCTGAAGAGGAAAAGTTTTCGAGTCCAACGTTAAGCCGCGCGCTTTTGATTATGTACGGATACAGATTTGATTTCAGACTAAGGTCGTTGAATGTCTCCTTTACATTTTCTCCTTCTTCGAAACCAAATCCGCGAAGCGTTGATCCGTCATAATACAACTTTCCTTCGGATATCTTACTCTGTGTAACTCTCGGTTTAAGCACAACTGTACCTATGTCAAGAGGTTTAAGTGTAATCGCTTTTTGCTTTATGCCGGTGCCGCGGAGTATTGTATCATAATACTCAAGCTCCTGTTGTGATAATGTTTCTTCCGAGTAAACAATCCCGTAAGCAACATAACCTTTGGCAGTATCACTTCCGTCAACGATCTTCTCCGGTATTGGAAAAAGCAGTATTTTTCTGATCTTGTTATCGGTTCTTAGCCTGTTGTAAAACTCAAGCGTGTTTGCATAAGATGAATCACCTGTTCCGCTGTTGTCGTTTATATTGTCCGTGATCAGCCAGATGATTCCTTTCTGACCGTCTATAGCTTCAATGCCTTTGTTGAGAGCTTCAATGAGATCTGTTGCTCCTGTCATCCTGTCTTTGCCGGTCATCAGGTTAAACTTTCCCATTACCTGCTCGGGAACAAAACTGCTTCCGGTTCCATCGAATATCATTCTCGGAGAAACTATGTCTCTTGCCTTGTCAGATTTTGTGAACAGCATTACTTTTGCTCTGTCATCCGGCTTGATGGAATTCTTCATCAGAGCCTTGCTGAACAGATTGAACAGACTTTGTTGATTCTGATAGTAAGGCGACATGCTTCCGGAATTGTCGAACAGAAACACAAAGTCGTTGCTGCTTTGTGAGAATGTATGTGAAGCTGCAATGAACGAAAGAACAATTATTAATGATTTCATTTTAGTCAGATGTGAATGTTCATTTTGTCGTTGCTGAATGCAGTTAGTATTCCGTTGGCAGTAAGTGTATAAATGTCATTATGAGATATTACGGCAGAGATTATCTCGATGTTCTGATTTGTTTCAGAAGACGAAATAACAAAACTCTCCGCTTCCTGAAATCTGTTCAGATTTCCGAACACGATCTTATTCTTCTGTGAAATTATGATTACGTTCTTGCATACCGCTTCGATCCTGTTCTCATATTCGTCATCAAAGGAATATACCTGAAGTCCGCTTGATTTGTAATACTTCCAGCCTTCCTGTGTTCCGATGAAAATGTTGTCTTTGAATGCCGCGATCGAATTCATAAATGTGTTTCTTATCCCGGTATTTCTGAAATTGTAATTTACCGCGGGAAGGTCAAGATAATAGACTTCGTTTGCCTTGGTAGTTACATATATGCGGTTATTAAGACTGAATAGGAAAGGAACATCACCGCAATCAATATTCATTTTATGCTCTGCAGCTGCAAGCGTGTCAAGATTCATGATTGCTATCCGGTCACGGTAAACGGAGAATGCCGTATTTCCTGCAATGCATATCTGTTCACCCGCAAAGTCAGAGAATGAAGTTGATGCACATACCGATCCGTCTCTGATATCAATCGCAACAATCCTGCCTGAGCGGTCGGAAGGATTGTGTTCTGAAAACACAATATAGTTGCCTCTTCTGTTCAGACTGCTCCAGATATAAAAACCTTCAGGTGCAGAATAGATCTCCGAATGCAGCATCTCTTCCTTCTTATCAAAGATGGAATAGATCTTTTGCGGTGAATTTATATAGACAACATTATTGTGAACAACGCCGGTCTTCTCAAATGCCTGATCCTCGAAAAAGATCTTGTCACAGAAAACACCGTCAAACCTGTCTGCCAGATAGACATTCCCGCTTCTCGATGCCGCAATCGTGTACTTGCTTGTTACAAGAAGCGAGGATAGAAACTCATCGTTCAACTGCATCTGAAAATTTGAGCCGAAACTCTTGTCAATGCCTTCAGGAAACCTTAACTGAGTCTCAAAATTATTGCATAATCCCGGATTGCCCTTGAAGTAGAAGTCAGTCTTTGATTGCCTGATCTTTGCTTCATAGCTTTCCTCAATATCATCAATTTCGATTTTTGCAGGAGGTGAATATTCCTCCTCTTCCGGAGGAACAACAACAATTATCCTTTCCTTTCCAGCATCATTGTCGGGGTGCTCTTCGTGAATATCGTCTATGTCTATTATGATCTTCTCAGGCATGTTTCATTTGTGTGATGATAGGTACACCGTTTTCAACTTTGAATTTCCCTGTGCTTGCTCTTTCAAGTTTATCGTTAATTGCGATACCGATTCCTTTATCTTCAATTTTTCTGCATAAAATTATTCCGAAGTCAGATTCATCAAGTCTGCGCATTTCAGAGAAAAGATTTACAGCCATGTTCACCGGGTCACCGAATTTATGAAGATCCAGGAAAACAGCATTAAGATCTTTCATTTCCTGCTCATCAGGCTCCGTATCAATTATAAACATCGGCTTGCGCGGTGAATAGTGAGATAAAGTCATTCCCGGAGAAATGATTTTATCTCCTTTGCCGCTTATGACTTTGCCGATCAACTTCTCGATCTCTTCGACAGTAACAGCTCCATGACGGAGTATTTTCGGAACGTCATCAACGAATGAGATAACCGTTGATTCAATACCGACTTTACATTTTCCGCCATCAAGTATGTATCTGATCTTCCCGCCGAGTTCGCTCAGTGTTTCCTCCGCACTTGTCGGTGAGATTCTGCCGAACATATTAGCCGACGGTGCGGCAACGGGAAAACCTGTCTGCGATAGCAATTCCATAAACACCGGATGCCGCGGTATCCTCAAACCAACGCTGTCATTGCCGGCTGTAACTATATCGGGAATTATTTCCCTTTTCTTTACAATGAATGTGATCGGACCCGGTGAATACTTTTCAGCAAGCGTGTAAACATCTTCAGGAATTTCCATTCCGTATTTCTGAAACTCCTCAATGCCTTTTACATGAACTATGATCGGATTGAACTTCGGCCTGTCCTTTGTTTGGTATATTTTGGCCACCGCGTTTCCGTTTAGTGCGTTTGCACCAAGCCCGTAAACTGTCTCTGTCGGAATTCCCGCAATGTTGCCCGAATCAAGTTCAGAGGCAATCAAGCCGACATCTTTAATGATCTTCGTAGTCATACACCTCTTGAAGATATTATTTCCTCGAGTCTTCTTACCCGCCTCCTGAGTGTTAATGAAGAATCAGCTATCTGAAAAACAACTCCGAAACATAAGAACAACATTCCCGCAAATCCAAACATCATCCTGTATAGATAATTCACGGCCACGATAAACGGATCGTACACGGATCTTTTAATCATGCCATTCTGCTCTCTTGCATACTTCGATTCATCGATCTTTTCGCTTGAGAAAAAATTCCTGATTTTTTCTATCTGAAGTTCGATCTGTTTGGATTTGTATATAAGGTCATCAATCCTGTTATCAGCTGATTCAACATATTCTCTTTTGAATCCTGCTTTTTCGATGGTCTTTTCCGAAAGTGAGTCTATGGATGGGCGCATAAGGCCGCCGCCGAGCAAAGCCGTAAGTAACAATAAGCCGCCGATTACATAAGCGACTGCATATACAAATTTCATGAGTCAAAATAGCTTTTATACCAAAAAAAATACATACGAAACTAGCCGCGCATGATGCCCTGACCATTGCTGATATTACCTAAAAGGAATCAAGGGAATTGCTAATTATTGCCCCCGCTGGAGTCTCCGCGCTTTTCGGGACTCCGGCGGAATGCAAAGCTTTTGCGTCAGCCTGCCACTTCGTGGAGTCCGGGTAAAGCTCCTGAGACTCTGACGCGGGCAGAAACAATGCGGCGAGTTTTGTGTCGTTGATCACGCAATAATTCTATTCCCAGCCCACGACTTAAGTCGTGGGCTATGTTGTTTGTCCGTTGTGCGGCATTGCTTCTTTGGCAGAACTGATTTTGCAACAGCCAACAACAATGCAGCGAGCTTCGTGTCGGTGATTTATCCGTAACCCCAATCCCAGTCCACGACTTAAGTCGTGGGCTATATTGTTTGTGCGCTGTGCGGAGTGGCTTCTTTGACAGAACTGATTTTGCAACAGCCAACAACCATGCTGCGAACTTCGTGTCGTTGATTAATCCGTAACACCAAATCCCAGCCCGCGACTTAAGTCGTGGACTGGGCTATGTTGTTTGTGCGCTGTGCGGTAAAGTTTCTCTGACAGAACTGATTTTGCAACAGCCAACAACAATGCAGCGAGTTTCGTGT
>CALEVL010000347.1 GCA_937924675.1 uncultured Ignavibacteria bacterium
AAGGGCTTCTGCATTGATGAGTGAATTATGTTCACAACACGCAGAGTCCTCGGAAAAGCGCCGAGAGACTCTGCGGAGACGATTGGGGATTGTGCTCTTGCTTTGATGAGTGTGCAATGTTAAGAACACACAGAGTCCTCGGAAAAACGCTGAGAGACTCTGCGGAGACAAGATTGAAGAACGGCATGCAACACCGCAACCAAATGCAATGAACACCCCCGAAGAGCCCTGAAAGGGCGACATATATCAGCGCAGGGTGCAACCCTGCGAGAAATGAGGCAATAAATGTATCAATTTATGAAGCAATGAATGAATGAATGAATGAATGAATTGAATGAAGAACATTCATTGTCCGTTCACGAACATTCCGCAGAGTCCGTCGCGGTATTTATAGATTGTGAATATAATAGTCTCAATTGCGACGAGACTCTGCGGGGACATCTGAAAAGAGCCCTGAAAGGGCGACATATATCAGCGCAGGGTGCAACCCTGCGAGAATGAATGCATGAATGAATTGAATGAAGAACATTCATTGTCCGTTCACGAACATTCCGCAGAGTCCGTCGCGGTATTTAAAGATTGTGAAAATAATTGTATCAATTGCGACGTGACACTGCGAAGACGATGAGATGATGATTGTGGGATCAATCATCAGAAAAATATTTAGCTATTTCGTTTTTACTTGGAGTATGAATTAGCCGCCGATGCAGAAAGTAAAGCTGTTTGGTGATTGAGTCAAAGTTCAGGTCTTGAGTTTGAAATGGAAATGAATTCATTTATTTTGAACAAAGAAAAGTCAAACTTATTATCTGTCTCAATTGATTGGCAGTAAAATAACAGAATTGCTTAAGAGCCTTTCAAGACTCGAATTGAAGAGATTCGGAGAGTTTCTCGAATCACCCTTTCATAACAAGAATAAACGGGCAACTGCACTCTTTGAAATTATTTCAAAATATCATCCTGAATATGACAGCACTGAACTGAACCGACAGTCTGTTTACAGCCTGGTGTTCTTTGATGCCAAAAGTAAAGAATACAGTGATTCTTCGATGAGAGCGCTTACATCCGATCTCGCCATCCTTTGCCAGAAGTTTCTGGCAAATTTGAATTTCGAAAATGATAAGTTTAACATAAATGAGAGGATTCTTAGAGAATTTGGGGAGCGAAAGCTCAGTTCTTATTTCGTAAAATATGCCAGATCAATTGAGGATGTTTTGGCAAGCAGAAAGTTTGAGGGTGAAGATGAATACTTCAGAAAGTTTTTGATCGAAGACCTGAAAGCAGCCAACAGTCAGTTCTATGACAACCTTAACCTGTACAAATCAGATGATCTTTCTAAAGCTTCAGATTACCTGACTTACTTCTACATTATAAGAACTATCAAAACTCTCAATTTCTACACGTTTCAAAATCAATACAACATAGATAATTCTCAAGATGCAGCGCAAGAAATCATTAACAATCTTGACTTTGAGAAACTCCTTGAGAAAGCTAACTCCGAATCTTCTGAAGAATACAAGATCATTTCTCTTTACTGCGCCATGTACCGTGCTCTGAAAAATCCGAAAAGCGACGAACTATACTTTGACTTTAAAAAATTGTTGAATGAATCAGGTCATTTGTTCTCTTTACTGGAATGTTACGGGCTCTATATAAGTCTGGCAAACTGTTGCGTCAGCAGAATTGACCTGGGGTATGAAAAATATAACAAAGAGTGCTTTGATGTTTACAAACTGATGATAAAAAGAAATCTTTTCAAAGCCTATCCGGGATATTTGTCTTTGAGTACATATACCGCAGTGGTGAACACCGGACTTGCTGTTAGTGAATTCGATTTTCTAGAGGGCTTCATTGAAGAATATTCAACATCTCTGAATCCTGAATACAGGTCAAGCGCATTGAACTACGCAAAGGCACAGTTGCATTTCAAGAAAAAGGAATATGGAAAAGTACTGGAATGTGTGAGTCAAACAGAAACCTGCTATGCCAATTTCAAGTATCATCTGAAAATGCTTGCTCTGAAAACCTATTACGAAATGAGAGACTACGATGCATTCTATTATGCTTCGGATTCGTTTCAGCATTTCATTAGCAAGAACAAGAATGTCAGCAGACACTACAGAGTAGAGTTTGGTAACTTCATTCATGCAATCGATCAACTTGTAAAGTTCAGGCAAAAGAATAACGACAAATATCTTTTCAAAGCTGAGCAAATTATATCAGAGGGCAGAGCTGCATCGGCAGCATGGTTGAAAGAAAAACTGAACGAATGCGAATAATGCATTTCCCGGAAAAAGAATACAGACTGAAACCCCTGCACTTCTTCCGGGGAAATGCGCCTATTCACTAAGTACTTCTGAAATTATTTGATCAGCATTAACTTCCTGCTTGCAGAAAAGGATTCAGTTTTCAAAACATAGACGTATACTCCACTTGCTAGTCCAACAGGCCTGAAATCAACACTATAGCTACCAGCTTTCTGATAGCCCTTAACAATAGAGCTGACTTCTCTTCCCGTCATATCAAATACACTCAAAGTTACATTCTCTGAATTTGGTAAGCTGTATTTGATCTTTGTGGTTGGGTTGAACGGATTCGGATAGTTCTGCTCAAGGTTATATGAATCAGGAGCTGAAATGGAAACTTGCCCGTCTGTTTCATAGAATCTGTAATTGCCGTTGATGTCTGTCTGCTTAAGTCTGTAGAAGTATGTTCCGGGCAGAAGTCCGTTGTCTGTGAATCTGTAATGTGACGGCATATTGGTTGTCCCTTTGCCGGATACAAAACCTATTACTGACCAACCGCTTCCACTGCTTCTCTGAATCTGAAATCCGAGGTTATTTATCTCGCCTGATGTTTCCCAATTCAGCGTAATGTTATTATCATTAACTGATGCCGTTAGATAAGTAAGTTCTACGGGCAATGCGATTGGTGAGAGCCTTCGTAAAAATTTTCCTATTGTTCCTGCAATTCCAACGATAGGACCGTCAGGGCCAGAATGGTTGCTCTTGGCAAAGACGGAATTCAAAGTGACAGAACCTCCGCTTGATTCTACAAACCATACACTGCCGTAATTTGTAGTACTTAAAATTACTCCGTTATCTCCAACTGAGTATCCGTTTTCGTTATCAACGTCTTCAAATGTAATGCTGTTTAAAGTGCCGCTCACACCACTGCTTTGCGGTGACCAGGTACTTCCTCCGTCTGTTGTTGTTCTAAGCATTCCTCCTGTGCCGCATATGAATCCTGTAAGAGAACTGATGAAATGAATAGATCGTATGTTCTCAGATGTTCCCGGTGAAAGCGAAGTCCAATTTATTCCTCCGTTGGTAGTTTTGAAAACACTTCCTGAATTGCCGGCGACAATGACATTTAATTTATCCCACACATGAACAGAGTTCAGATCATTTGTTGTTGTGAGTGTTGCCACTGTTCCCCAAGTAAATCCGCCATTGTTTGTAAGAAGCAGTGTCCCATTATTGCCGGCGCACCATGCGGTTTCGAGCGTATCACCTGCAAATTTCTTTACAACAATTGAATTCAGGTGTTGTGAGGTAATTGCTGAGTTCAGAGTCCAGTTGACTCCGCTATTCGTTGTCTTCTCAATAGTTCCCAATCTTCCGCAAACAAAACCTGTGTCACCTTCATTCAGAAAACTTAGAGAATAAAGCCAGTTAAAGGATGCTGAACTTGCTGAAGACCATGTCCTTCCTCCGTCTGAAGTCTTGTTGACGGTTCCAAGAAATCCAACTGACCAACCGGTTAATTCATCAAGAAACTCAACATCATTGATTGAGTATGTCTGCGAAAATGGCGATGTATATTGCCAGGTCTGATGTGACCATGTGCTGCCACCATTGGTAGTTAGTAGAATTGTACCTTTATCACCAACCGCCCAACCATAAAGGGCATCTACAAATTTTACTTTGTTAAGGGAGTTAACTGTTCCGCTTGATTCAGCTGACCAGTTGCTGCCGCCATTTGTAGTCTTAATAATGATGCCGGATGAACCGACCGAATATCCTGTTGACGGATCGACAAAATCAATCCCGTAAAGATACGGAAATCCGGAAAGCCCGGTTGGTTGAGTGGTCCAGTTATCTCCTCCGTTGGTCGTTTTATTTACAGAAGTACCAAAACCACTGACCCAACCTGTTAAAGTGTCTGTGAATGAAACGTCATATCTGTTAGATGGGTAAGCAACAACATTTGTAAACCAGGCGCTGCCTCCGTTAGTAGTTCTTGAAAGAGTGCCTGAGGAATTTGTAGCCAGACCTTTCAATCCTGAGGAAAAATACAATGCACTTCCGGAGACGCTTATTAATGAGACCCATGAGGTGCCGCCGTCGGTTGATTTGAGGGTAACTGAAGGACCGACTGCAAATCCTGTATCAGCAGAAGGAAAGAAAATTGAATTCAGGTTAGAAGTTGTACCTGATGTCATTGAAGTCCATGAATCTCCTCCATCAATTGATTTCAATATGATGCCGCCATAACCGCAGGTCCAACCTGTCATGCTGTTTAAAAAGAATACGCTCCGCAGGCTCTGCGAAGTTCCGCTTGAAATGCATATCCAGTTTGATCCACCGTCAATTGTTGCAAGTATAGCTCCGGAATCACCGACACACCAAGCAGTTGACATGTCAAGTGCATGAATTGAATTCAGATTTGATCCGGTAGTTCTTAAAGCCCAGTCAGATTGTGAAAAGATATTTGCCGGCAATGAAAAACTGAGAAAGAGCAAAGCCAGTAGTGTTGTTGAAATTGCTTTCATGATTTATTCTCCTTTTTGGTAAAAAATATATGAAGGCAACATAACGTACAGTTGCAATCTGTACAATTAATGTTGGGAGTGAGTCCGGATCTCTGTTCTAAACATCGAGTTATGTTGCCTTTCATGATTAATGAATTTTTACAAAATTACTCATGAACATTAGCAAGAAACAAAGAAACTTTTTACTGATTGCAGAACGCTTTTTGACCCCGATTCACACGTCAATCCTTAATTATTAACAATAATCAAATGATTTCTAAAGATATGATATCATTAAACGAGATAAATTTGAGTCAGGTCATTGCTGTCCAAAACATTTATGTACTTCGAAAATTCATTCGAAATCAAGCTGG
>CALEVL010000348.1 GCA_937924675.1 uncultured Ignavibacteria bacterium
GAATATTTGCTTATAAAAAATAGTTTGTTTAAGCAACAGATTCAACTTAGGAACATTGAGTATATGCCAATAAGTCTTGTCTGAGTGATGTTTTATCGCAATGGTAATTCCGCCCCCTTTGGTGTTCTCCGAGTGACACTAGGAAACAACAACAAGCACAAAACTTCTTTTCAAATATTCTCTTAATGCTAGACTCCATTTAATATTTATTGATTGATAAATAAATGCCCCACCGCTTTCTTTACAGCTATTCGTAACATTTAGTGATTAGTATTACGATTTCAAAGTATCCGTATTATCTAATTCATGCATTTACGAATTCAGATAACTATCGAGACATCGGCTTGATAGCCAAAGCAACTATAAACTTATCGTAATCTACATACATTTGTTTATTGTCATCGTATTCATCATATACCAGCCTGATTCTGCATCTTGATCCGTCATCATCAATAGCATAGCACGAAAATACTCTCTTGGTTCCATCAACTTCACGATCTGTGTCATAAATATCAAATGTTAGAACATCTTCAAGATATACAAGTATTCTTTCATCTTCCGGATTGACAACTATGAGCGTGTTGCATTCCTTCCACTCTGTCCATTCGCTCCAACCCCATTTGTCATATTCTTTTGTACTAATATATTTGGCTCTGAATTTTATTACTTCTTGAGACAATACAGTTGTAATTGGAATTGTGCAAAACAACAGTAAAAAGACTGTTAGAGTTGATTTAAGTTTAAATGTTCTCATAAGAAGTTTTATTGATTTTTCATCCCGAAATTTTTTACAATTTGATTAAAAGAATCAGCTCACTACTTCAAATCTTTTAACCATTTTCTTGCTTCTGACACAGACTTCTCCTCCACATACCTCAACGCATTCCTCTGAATACAAACCCTTCCTCCAAAGTCTCCAAATATCTTCTGCATTTTCTTCGAGATCACAAATCTACATTTGCCGTCTGATCCAAATGGCTTCCATTCGCTAATTGGATATGCTTTCTTCAACAGTTTACTGTTCTTCGTTCCTTTAACGAGTTTCAGACCATTGTTCTCTGCAGTTGTAACATCCCGTTGAAAGATCTTCCAATGCCTGACGTGAAAATTCTTCCCATACTTTTTCTTCACTTCATTATACTCTTTCAGATCTTTCACAATCTTCGATTCTTCAATCTCGAAATATCCAATTACATATAGCGCAGTCTTTGAGTTTTCTATTCTCGGATATTCTGTCAGACTTGAATAGAAGATCAGATAATCCCCCTTCTTAAGTTTTGCTAATCCCTTCTTGGTCCTGCTTGGATCACCGTAAGTGAATGACTCAAACTCCGGATCAAAGTGTATGATGTAGTCTTTGAATCTATTTTTCTTATTCTCCGGAAAGTAATCAAGCAGTGGTTTTCCTGATCTTCCCTTTTTATTCGAATATGTTCTTCTTTCATCAATCGGTGATTTCGAATTCTTCACATTATATGAATCATTAATAGGTATGAATTCAAATGATCCATCCTTAAACAATGGCGCATGAAATCCGAGATTACCGGAATCAGCACCGACGCGAAGGAGTGCGATTTTCATTTTAATTTTTGCAAACTTTCAATTAAACAATTAATGTATTCAATCCCTCTTATTCATGAAACCGAGTATTGCATGAGCTATCTCTATACTATATTACGCACTTTTGTATTTCGTCTCACCAATAAATGTTCACAATTCACCGAGCTTACTTACTCTGCAAATAGTTATATCAAAGAAACACTCTTCACTGTTTAAACCAAGGTTCGCCAATCGGTGCGTAGCATGTATCTATAATTGTTCCAAAATTAGTGATAGCAATATCCATGTTTGTATAATCTCCGCCTATTAAAATTCCGGTCAATTCCGCTACTGATTGCTGAATATCCATTCCTGTCAATCCAAGTGCAACCCATCCATAAACAAGCTCAACGGCTCCAGTGTAATAGAGATAAATTCTCTCTAAATCTTTTACTGCATTGTTGTCTTTTACCTCTCTTGACACTCTTACTAATTCTCTAACCTGATTCATATCCAAAATCGAAATCTTATTGATCCTCTCAAAATCAGTCTCCAGCGTGCTGTGTATGAATTGAGTTGCTTCCGAACCACTTAGTGTTTGCATTGTCCTATACGCCTCGTTGAATCCACGAAATCTTGCAGTCCGGTCAAAAAATTGCATCATTCTATCCCACATTCTTTCGCAGGTCAAAAGTTGATAGACCGTATTCAAAGCCACTTTGTAAGGATACTCTTCTGAACTATACCTTTGTCTCCAAGCTAACAAACGGTTGAATTGGATTTCATAAACTTGATTAACGAAATCCGAAGGTTTATAAACTGATTTTAAATCTTGGGTCTCACTCATATTTAGTCATTTTAATTTTTAAAAATCTGGATTAAAGTACTTGATCAATTATCAAACTTTGCAAAAGCAATTTTATCCCATTTCCTCATTGCAGAAACTTGCTTTATGATTTCATTGCGATCATGATTATGCATGCTATGATCCCAATAATCAGTCCAAAGCTTAGATTCTTCAAAAGGGACAATTGCTTTGCCTGCTTTTCAAATTCTGTTGCAAATATTTTTCTTGATTCGCTAACCTCTGTTTCAACCTTTAGTTTGACTTCTTCTTTTGCGTTGTTGATTTGAACGCCAATTGAGTTCACGCTTCTCTCGATTGCATCCAACATCCTATACAACTCATCAAACCTTCTTGGAAAATCAATACCCTCTATTGTCTTAATCAACTCACTCAGTGGTCCAAGCAAATTATTGAATGCCTCAGAAGTTTTTTCGACAAGTTCAACACTACCCTTGGCAACCGTGCCTGCGTCCTTAATTTCATCCGTTGCTTTCTTTAGTTTCTCTAATTCGTCCTGGAACTGTCCCAGTTTTTCAATTAATTCAGTTGGCATATGTAGTTAGGTTTTGATTTACGTTTTCGATTTCCTTGCTTAGAAATCTCTCATTGAATGATTTGAGCCATGATAGTTCATAGGAGCAAATTGACTCTGAGAGGTTTTCAGCTTCTCCGGGTTGCTTTGAAATTAATTCTTCCTGAAATCTGTCAATCCATGAACCGACAGTCCTTCTGTCCGGATTTCCTAGATCACTTGATGAGTGCGACAGTTCAAATGCTTTGAAGTACTCTTTCGCTTCATCCTTATTGAACTCTGGGTGAAAGAACGTTGTGTACGATCTTAGCATTTGGAAAAGAAGATTTTCGTCATAAGTTATCAATAGTCTTGTCGTTGCTCCGTGCAAATGCCTTATCAAATTATAATCCGTGCCAACCTCAGTGATCAGTTGCCAGAGAGGGTCAATGGTAAAATTAGTTGCATACTCTCTTAGAACAGGCAAATAACGAGAATTGAAATAGTTGTCCATTTCTTCTCTGAATCTTTCTATGTTTACTGAGCCAATTCTAAGCACTCTTACGAATTCTCTAAGAGCATTTCTTCTCTGCCGTTCAATATTTTCATAGATGAAATCAATCAAGTAGAAGATTGCCTTATATAGCACGTTTTGATTTCCGTCGGGTATTTGATAGTTCAATATCTCGTTTCTCACATTATTAACTATTGCTCTCGACTTATACCTGGAAACATACATCTCCATGTTTTCAATAATCTCATCATCAGTAAGTTGCTTTGTCTTAACAAGGTATTGATTAGCATTGTAATCCTTCACATAGTCTTCTATTACACCAATTATTGATAGTCGGTAGATCCCCCTCTCTACATATCCATTTCCTTTATTTCCATCATTTAGGATCAGTTTTTTATATTCTATTTTAAACGGTACTATAGATTGATTATTCTGAAAATCCAACTGCTTTATGACTCCTCCAAAGATCTTCTGTTCAACTTCCTTTCCTGGAAAATTTTTCTCCTGAAAATAGTGCCTTATTGTTGTATCATTTTCTACACGAAATCCAGGCTTAGGTACATCGGCGATCTGAGAATTTGAATTCTTATTCGACAAAATAAAGTTAGTATAATTGAAGCATAGATCACCATTATTTATAGGATTGTTTCTCCAATCAAAATCCGGATTTATCAGTGCCCGATTTTGCGAAAGCAGAATTGCTTCTGCTCCTGAAGCTTCTGCATCGAGGAATGACTTGTCATTTAGTTTTTGAATATAAGGTGCGCCAAAACCGGCCGGACCTTGTTTGAATAGGATCTTGTCATCTGAAAACAATGAAATGCAAAGTGCTTTGTTTCTATCTCTGCCGGCTCTGCCTGCTTCCTGATAATATGCTTCGATTGATTGCGGGCAACTGTAATGAATTACAAATCTTATGTTGGGCTTGTCTATTCCCATACCAAAAGCACAAGTTGAAACCAGAATTTGGCATTGGTTATTCTTGAACTCATTTTGAATAATCTCACGGTCGAGGTTCTCTAATTTTCCGCTATATTTTCTTACAGCCATATTGAACTGGACATTATTGCGATAGTGATCAATAAGATTTTCGGCAACAGTACCAACGCTGAACGGAGCGTATTCATTGAATTCAATCCCGCCATGCGGACAAAACACGATCCCGCAATTAACATATCCGTTTTCATTTTTTTGAGTAAAGAATTTTTCTGCGGTCTCATAGCCATAAAATCTGTGGATGACAGACAAGACTCGAATCAGGATTTTGGATTTTTGCGTTGAGTCTGCTTGATCAGGCTTATATCTCTTTTCTTGAATGGCAAATCTCAATTCTTCACGATCAAACGAATTGGACTCGATAATATCCTGCAGGTTGATGTTCACTTCTCTTGCTACATCGCTCAGCACATCAAACGATGCGGTGCCTGTCAGCCCATACATTATGATATTTTCGTCTATCAAATTCCTGGCGTTCTTTCCAAGGTGCAAATATGCAGGTCTGAAGTCATGTCCCCATTCGGAAACGCAATGAGCTTCGTCAATTACCAATTGAAGTATCTTCCGCTCTGCTCGTATTCCAATCAATGCATCGCGGAATTCTTGAGTCTGGAATCTCTCAGGAGATACGAATACGAATTGATCAAATCCTTCCGAAAGTCTCTTTATTCTGAAACTTCTCTCGGCAGGTAATCTGATCTCCGAATTGATCTTATCAATACAGGTGATGTCCATAGAGAGAAGATTCTGCTCCTGATCTTTCATCAAAGAAATAAGTGGATCTACAATGATCGTAATTCCCGGTTGCAGCAATACACAGATCTGATAGCAAAGCGATTTACCTGATCCTGTTGGAAGCAATCCTATCACACTTCTATTCTGAAGGGCTCTATCTATGATATTCAACTGGCCGGGTCTGAATCCGGATTTCCGGAAAATGAATCCAAGGAAATAATTCATGGCATGCATACTTTCTTCAACTGGCTCTGCGTTTACATCAAAGAGACTTGGATACTGAATTACCGGGGCTATTGAAACTTTCCGTTCACTCTTTGGCGCATGACAAGTTCTGATCAAGCAGCATACGGGATTACCAATTTTTTCAAGAAATACTTGAGATGGTTTGGTCAGACCTTTGCGTTGCAACATTGAAACGTCTAAGAGAACATCCGCATTGAATTCACTGATTGCATCGGCTGAATCTGAATACTGTTCTAAGTTCAGCTCATTGTTCAAAGCGCAACTACTAAATTCTTTTGTGTTATAGACTCTTATATTTATCGAAGGCAAAGCTTGATCATTCTTCAAGATCTTCAGATTCGAAAGCATTTCCTTCAGGTCCATCAAAGCCAATTGCCCGCATGGTACGTCTCTTTCAAGTATTGCAATGTTCCAGCTTTGCGCGTTCATAGAGAGAACATTTGCCCTCACCAATTGGATAATTGACTTCTGTATTCGTGCAATCGCAAATGGAGCAAGTGCAACTTGCATTGCCTCCAATCCGGGCACGGTATTCAGCAAAGGTTCATTGTAGTTCTTTTTTGCCTGAATAGAAAACGGGTGTGTCAGAAAATTATTGATTTCGTCTATCTTACTCTTAGGTAACACATTGACCTCTGTCATGCCACCGTATTGTTTCAGTCTGACAGTCTTTTGCCAATTGACCAAACCTCCTGATACTATTGAATCTCTGTCTGCATCAAAATTACCTTGGTTAGGATTTGTATCAGGGTTATGGGTATCATCATCAATTTCCACAACTAAGCCGTCTCTCTTTTTTGTATTGTTCTTTGGAAACTGAAAACAGAAATCTACTGCATTCTGGTCAACGAATAGATTTGCTGTGCCAATGTGTTTTTGAGTTAGCCTGCTTCCACCATATTTAATTATACTCGGAATGTCTCTCTGCATTTCGATCAACTGAGTTACATATTCACCGAATATTTGACCTAATCTTTCATCGAAGAATTTCTTTTCGAAAACGGAGTCATTATCATTGACCTCTTTGAATCTGATTTGCTTGATGCGTGGGTCAATAGGTATGAATGACCTTCGAAGAAGCGTCAAATTTTCTTCATACTCTTGAATCATCGGAAAACTGATTTCCCCAATTGAATTAACATTCTCCATTGTCCAATCTAACTTGTTGGAGAATTCTCGCTCTATCAATAGTGATGGCTTTGTCGGTAAACCTCTCGAGATAATGTTATCAGCCACTGCAAGCAAAGAATCATTATTCATTGTGCTAAGGTCTTCCTTAGAATCAAGTTCAAAAACCGAAAGGAAATATAGGACATCCTTCCAGTCCAAAGGACCGTTGTTCTTGTCTAAATACTTTTTTACTCCGTCAAGTATGTAGCCTGCGTGAAGTTGCATTTAAGAATTATTTTGTATGCTTTAAGAGGACCACGATTCAAGTGAAATACTTTTGCTCATAAACTAAATACCATCATCAAACTGTTTAAGGACTTCAACAAATCGTTTCCATTTGCCTCTGGATTTCGTTGACAGCTTATCAACCAAGCTTTTGATAAGTTCCGTCGGAAGTTCCTTTATCTGTTCGCAAGGGAAATCGATCCACGTCACGGGATAATACTCCGGTGGATAGAAATCATCAGTAGCTATAATTGTCAACTTCTGCTCAATTGATTTGTCACTGTGCATATCCTCCAATTCCTGTAATATCATGCGCCTTTCATCGTAGCCCAGCTTCCTCAGATTTGCTATTTCTGCTGCCCGCTTTACTTTGCGACCCTTGACTCTTTTCAATACTTTCTCATAGTTCTCAGCTTTCGAAGCTGTAACTCTTGCCTTCTCAGCTTTGAAGACCTTCAACTCAGCTATTGATCTTTGACCGTAATTCGAAGTTCCAAAAGGCACGTAGTCATTGGATGTGTTATTCAATGCCCAGTTGGCGATTTCACCTGTCATATCCAATGATCTCTCCGTTATGATTCTGTAAATGGAGATTGAACTTGCCACAGAACCCCCTTTAAGGCCAAACCTTGATTCAGCAAGAACCAGCCCTTTGAAAAGCAATATCAGGTCATCATTCTCTACTGTTTCACACATTTTGCGCCACTCACTAATATGTATATTGTTCAAATTGCTTCTTTCTTCAAAATACTTGGAAAAATCATTTTCCTCACACTGACTTAAAAGACATTGATTCGCAAAAGTTACAAGTCTGAGTATGTCTGTTTGAGTTAATGTTTTTTGATTCATTTGTAGTAAGGAATACCTATTTATTTGGTAACTTTCCTTTCACATGTTATGATCAGTTGGAAGTCAGAAGCCTCTGGGATTTCTTCTGTACCGTAAGTAACCTCTTCTCTTACATAATTCTCGCCACGCTTCTTCGTTTATCTTGTGAAAGTTTCTTCCTCTGGCTGAGCATATTCTTGACCATTCTTCTCTGCTATCGAGCACATCATCTGGCACTCTGTCGTTATTGATGTCCTCGACTATGTCTAAATCTGATTTCATCAAATAAGAAAATCTTTTTGTTGTTTTCATTTTGCTGATTTCCTTTAAAAGAATTTAACATTCAAATTATGCCTCAATTTTTCAGGGTTTTGTCATGGCGTCAGGACTTTCGTCCTGACGC
>CALEVL010000349.1 GCA_937924675.1 uncultured Ignavibacteria bacterium
TTCTTCAGCAGTACAATATCGAAGTAATCATTGACCGTAAGAACAATAGTATCAGGTCTGCGTTCTGAAATCAATGACGTGATTGCATCAACTTTCTTTAAGCCCACTTGTTTAATGGTGAACATTGTGCGGTTAAGATTTGAAGCTTCAATTGTATCAGGATCAACCAGGACAAGTGTCCCCACGCCTATCAGCGCAAGATCCAGAGCAAGCCATGAGCCGACACCGCCGATGCCGATGACCATTGCGCTGTTTGTTGACAGGTCATCTATCATGCACTGCCTTTTGTAGATATCTGAGAGAGTATTTATCACGCTGTCCATTTATGTGATTCGTTTTGTTTTGTTGTGTAAGATTGTTCCGGAATGAAATACGCAGAATCAAGATGACATACTTCATACATTTCACATATTTCATTAAGCAATTCAATCAGTGCCTGCGGATCATTCACCGGTACTGCGCGGTTTTCCATGTCACCAATGCAAACTTCTGAGAATCCCGCGTTACTCCCGTTAGGATGACGACCTTCGGTTGTAATGAATACAGTACCGTTAGTCATTTTCGGATGCAGCAAATTCACGTAAACACCTTTGAGAGTACATACCGGTTCATCAAAATCATAATCAATGCCTGACGTGAAACGCCCTACTGTTACGTCATGAGCCGGGTTATAACATTTGTAAGCGTAAACTCTTTTGTGCATCATCACCAGCGTATAATCATTATCGTTCAGCAGGTCTATCATCTCCAGCAGTTGCGTGCCGAAGTACTGCTTGCGGAATGCTGACTGTATTTGCAAAAGCTCCCGTTCATAAGCTGTGTTTACTTTGTCTATCGCAGATTCAAGCTGTTCATCGAAAACCTGTTTGAGTTGTTTAGCTGACTTAACGAAATCAATTTCAGATTCAAGTACGATCTCTTTTATCTTAAGCGTTGTTTGTTTTGCAGCAGACAGTATCGGGTATATCTCTCCAATGCCGATTTCTTTTTGAATCACGTTTCGTAAATCGGCAGGCGCAGAAAACGCGTCATACTTATCTTGCGAATTCACGTAATGCAGGAACTCCTTATTGTCCATTGTAAAAGTCCTATTGTTTTTTAAAAGATGTGCCGGCTATTTAATCAACCGGCACGTTGTGAAATGTAATGTGAAGGGACGTTAGATGATCCAGTGTTTCAGGCAGCAACATTGAATCTTTGGATGGCCAATGGTGCGGTAAAATCGCCGTTTTCAACATCGGCTGACGTGAGCGCCTTGCCGGTTGCGTCGTAAATGTCGAACTTGCCGATCGCGTTTTCTCTTGCGATTGCTTTCAGTCGTTCTACCAGCGCAATACCTGATGTATCTTGCAGATCGTAATCTTTTGAATTGCATTTGACAACAGTGATATCGTCTGTTGCCGTGCCGTTGATGTTGGAATTTGTTGTCCACATGGGATTGATCTCCTTTGGTGTTAATGTTTTTGAAATTGTTTTATGTGTTGAGAGTGAAGTAAACTTACAGCGAAGCGAGTTGCATCAGGTCTTGCAGAAAATGTTCTGGTACTGATTGTTCTGACTTAAAGCCGTTCACAGCGGGCCTCGCCGGTATGTCAGCCGATGACAGATCAGATTCTTCGAGTTCGACCTCAAGTTCATCGTAAAAATATTCTGAGTCGCCTGAGTCTTTGTCGTTGTAATCCTCATCATGAAGATTGCATCTGTCCTGCGCTAGATCTTCGGCAGCTTCGTAATCATCCGCATAGACAAACCCGAACAGCGTGCCGTACTGTGGGTACTGGTAAGGAAGCTTGATTAAATATTTGTTCATGTGTAAAAGTCTTTTGGTTATAACCATTTCTATTATGCCACATAATATGTAGAAAGTTATTTATGGAATAAAAATGCCTCATGCGGGAATTGATTGTATTTCTAAATTCGAAACAATGGCTTAAGTTTGTAACAAGTGATTCTGTGCACAGCGGTTATTGCCGTTCTAAATCAAGGGTTCACATTGACGAGCCTTCACATTGACGAGTCCATGAATTACAGGAAACTTTCGAGTTCACAAAGTGTGAAGCAGTTAAATAGAGCTGGGTTCGTGAATCTGTTCTTGTTGGCACGAAGCTATGAGGATACATCAGTGATTGTTTGCTGTCTAGCGACGATTGCTCTTTCCGAATAAACTGAAAGATCGGCTATGACGAGGAAGATCCAATTGAAAAAAATAAGAGTAACAAAACTAGAATCATAATAATGCAATGTGTATTGAAGCTTTATGCACTTGTATTGTGTAGCAGGTACACTTGTAAATAAAAATTTAATGGGGTTAACATTATGAAGAGATTCATTGTAATTGCTATTGTATTTACTTGCCTAAGCATAGAATCATCCGCACAGCCCGGATGGTTCTGGCAGAATCCGCTGCCGCAGGGGAATACACTAAAGTCAGTTTCTTTCGCAGACAGCAATACGGGTTGGGCTGTGGGTAACGCCGGCACAATAATCAAGACAACAAACGGCGGAACAAACTGGATACCGCAGACAAGCGGGACTAGTCAATCATTGTATTCAGTTTCTTTCGCAGACAGCAACACCGGTTGGGCTGTGGGTGATGCCGGGACAATTATCAAGACAACAAACGGCGGTTCAATTTGGACACAGCAGACAAGCGGAACTGCAAGCAATTTGACTTCAGTTCAATTTACCGATAATACCATCGGCTGGGCAGTTGGACATTTCGGCAGAATTCTTAAGACCACAAATGGCGGTTATTTATGGACTTCGCAAACAAGCGGGACAGAAAATGATTTGACTTCAGTTCATTTCGCAGACAGCAATACCGGTTGGGCTGTGGGGTGGTATGGCACAATAATCAAGACAACAAACGGTGGAACAAACTGGACTCCGCAGATAAGCGGGACAGGATATAGCTTGTCATCAATTCATTTCGTCGACAACAGCATCGGCTGGGCCTTAGTCAGTATTGGCCAAGGCAATTTTATTCTTAAGACCACAAATGGTGGATTAATCTGGGATTCGAATGAAATCCCGACTTTTTTTTATTTGTATTCAGTTCATTTTGTCGACAATAATACTGGCTGGGTAGTGGGTATGGAAGGTATCCTCAAAACTACAAACGGCGGAACAAACTGGACACGGCAGACAAGTGGGACGAGTAATTCATTGTATTCAGTTTATTTCACAGACAGCAACACCGGTTGGGCAGTGGGTAACGCCGGCACAATTCTCCAAACTTCAAACGGCGGTACAAATTGGGAACCGCAGTCAAGCGGGGCGACTCAATCATTGTATTCAGTTTATTTCACAGACAACAACACTGGCTGGGCGGTTGGTGGCAACGGCACAATTCTCAAGACAACAAACGCTGGCTCCCTTTGGACACATCAGTCAAGCGGGGCGAGTAATGAATTGAATTCAGTTTATTTCACTAACAGCAACAACGGATGTGCAGTTGGACTGTACGGTACGATTCTCAAGACAACAAACAGCGGAACAAATTGGACACCTCAGTCAATCGGGGCGAGTCAATCATTGTATTCAGTTCATTTCGCAGACAGCAATACCGGTTGGGCTGTGGGGTGGTATGGCACAATAATCAAGACAACAAACGGTGGAACAAACTGGACAGAGCAGACAAGCGGGACAAGTTTTCCTTTGGTTTCAGTTTCTTTCGCAAACAGCAACACCGGTTGGGCTGTTGGACAAGGGGGCACAATTCTTAAAACCACCAACGGCGGAACAAACTGGATACCGCAGACAAGCGGGACTAGTCAATCATTGTATTCAGTTTCTTTCGCAGACAGCAACACCGGTTGGGCTGTGGGTGATGCCGGGACAATTATCAAGACAACAAACGGCGGTTCAATTTGGACACAGCAGACAAGCGGGACGAGTCTTCTTTTGTATTCAGTTTGTTTCGCAAACAGCAACACCGGTTGGGCTGTGGGAGGGCTCGGTAATATCCTCAAGACCACAAATGGCGGAACAAATTGGACAACGCAGACAATTGGAACAAATCACACTCTGATGTCGGTCCATTTCAACGACAACAACAGCGGCTGGGCAGTTGGTTCTGGGGGTACTATACTCCATTATAACGATTTTACCCCAACTGTTAAAATCAATTTGACAATTCTGTTTGAAGGAAAGTATTACCCAATCTTCATTCAAATGTCATCAAAAGATTCAGTTACTATTTATTTAAGGGACGCAGTCTTTCCTTATGTGATAAGAGATTCAGCCAAAGGCACAATTGATTCTTTGAATTTTTCAGGTACATTCACTTTCACAAATGTTCCAACCGGAAGATACTACATCGTTGTCAAACATTTCCAAAGCATAGAAACGTGGAGCAGAGCTGGCGGTGATTCATTGATTGCAGACGGGACTCTGCATACTTACAATTTCACTACATCCGCATCACAAGCATATGGAAACAACCTCAAAGTCAAGGGTGGAAAGTTTTGTATAATATCCGGGGATGTTATACAGGACGGTTACATTGACGGCTCTGACATGTTAATCATTGACAATGATGCTTACACATTTGCTTCCGGAAGATTCTTGCCTTCTGATCTAAACGGCGATGGATTCACGGATGCAGCAGATATTCAGATTGCAGATAATAATAACAGCAGAGAGGTCATAAGACCTTGAAGTAACTTGTTAATGATTTGCAATTTCAGTGAAGTGAAATTCATGCGAAACAGATTTCAATGGACAGCAATAAAGTTTTCCGAGCGGTGTGTATTTCTATAGATTGGAGGTAGGGGATTACAGCACAACAAAGAAATTAGTGTTACGGAAGTAAGAACGAAATATTTTACTGCATATACTGGAAACCCTCGCACAACGGGGGTTTCATCATATACATTCCAAAAAAGTGTCGGTAAATTTGTCAGTAGATTTGTACAATATCTAACGTAAATAATCAAAGTTGCAAATAGCTGTATTGATTTCTTATGAGGTATTTGTTCATGGGATTAGGTTGGTTATAACCATAATTATTATACCAGAAAATTCAATGAAAGGATATTATTAAGAGTAAACTTGTGCTTTGTGAGATTCTTACCAGAAAAATTATGTGACTGAATTGTATTTCTCATATTGCAATATTACTTTTGAACAAAATAAACACAGTGAAGTAAAATTATATATTCACATTATGGATAACGCCAATCTGACCAAGGCTTTTGATGTTACAACCCCAGAAGGTATTAAGCAAAAAGAGATGTTTGTAAAAAATTTGTCCGGTTCTGATACTGGTTTGTCGTCGTGGATGGCTAGACTTTCTGTAGCTGTTACCGAATATCTTGTGAGGGGAGTCAATTCTGGAGTGACAACAAAAAAGCAAGCAGAGGCTGCAGAGGAACTTATCAGAGCTGGAAACGAAAACAACGTTAAACGGATGAAGATTACTATGGACAATGAAGCTGGAGTTCATCTTAATTTACCAATAGAAGGCTGCAACATAGAATTCAAAGTGAGTACAGAGGGGAAAACTTTAGTAGATGTTGAATACAAGTAATGATCACTACTGACCTACGTGTTTTCAAACAGCAATAATGGAAACGATTATGTCTACAATTCTAGTCGCAGATAAATCTTAATAAAAAGTTATGTTAACAAAATCACTTTTTAACCTTGCGGTTGAGTGCCCCACAAAAGTTTATTACAAGCATAATGGATATGAATCTAATAATAATGATGATGAATTCCTTAAGGCCTTGGCACAGGGGGGCTTTCAAGTGGGTGAGCTTGCAAGATGTTATTATCCTGATGGTATTCTGATAGAAGAACAAAACTTATCTCAGGCGTTCGCAAGAACTCAAGAATTACTGCAAAGAGAATCTGTTACTATCTTTGAAGCAACATTCATATATCAAGGTCTTCTTGCCAGAGTTGACATATTAGTTAAGGAGGGTAATAACATTCAAGTTATTGAATCTAAATCAAAATCCGTTAACAATGATGAAACCGGGTTGAACAAAAATGGTTCAATATCTGCGGACTGGATGAAATATTTTTATGATGTAGCTTTTCAAACTTACTTAGTCAAGAAAGTTCTTACAGAGGATTATACAATAAAATCATATCTCTTTTTGGCGGATAAAGAATCAAAAGCAACTGTACAGGATTTGCATACAAAGTTCCGGGTAAGATTAAGTGATTCAGGCTACTTCGTAGAGAGAACGGGAGATTGCTCAGTCGGCGCACTGGGCGAGAAGATACTGAGGTTGTTGGAAGTTACGAGCACACTTGAAACAATTCATAATCTTCAAGAAGACAAGAACTTGCTTGGCCTGAGCTTTGATTCGTTCATTGCCAAAGTGAAATCTAGTATTCAAAACAATGAGAAGATAAATTGTTTGGTTGGTAAGAAATGTAAGAATTGTGAGTTTGCATCAGACCAAGTCAGCTCAGGGTTTGATGAGTGCTGGGATCCCATATTTGAATTACACCCAGATGAAAGCAAGAATTCGATTATCTACAATATTTGGGATTATAGATTGACTGACAAACGGTTTGATGAAGGAATGTATTTCATGTCAAAGCTAAATGCAGACGAATTCACTCCAGTGAACAGTGTTAAGAGTTTGGAAAGGAAAGAACGACAGTGGCTTCAGGTTCAAAGCGTACTGAATGGTACGACAAGCGAGTATATTAACACAGATGGGTTAATGAATGCTTTTGACTCATGGAAATATCCGCTGCATCTTATAGACTTTGAAACTTCCAGGGTCTCTATTCCATTCAAGCTCAATAAGAGACCTTACCAACTAATTGCGTTTCAATTCTCACATCATACGATAGATGCTAATTGGAATATTGAACACAAAGGACAATTCTTATCAGCAAGTCCGGACTCATATCCGAATTTTGAATTCTTGAGAGAATTGAAATCCCAGCTTGAGGGTGACAATGGTTCAATATTTATGTATCACCATTATGAGAGGGATGTTCTTAATTCGCTATATAAAGAAGTGTCTGAGAGTATTGAATTGGAAAATTCAGAGAAAATTGAACTTATGAATTGGATATCGGAATTGACAACAGGGCAAAGAGCAATTGTCGATTTGTTGAAATTACTGAGGCACAATTACTATCATCCAAAAATGCGAGGCTCAAATTCGCTTAAGATTGTCTTGCCGACGATACTCAATGCATCGGAATTTCTAAAGAATAAATATTCACAACCAATATATGGCACAGATCTGATAAGAAGTTTGAACTTCCAAAACAAGAAATGGATTGAGTTCGATAATGAATTGGTAAAGGACCCGTATGATCAACTTGAGAAGTTCGATTTTTTGCAAAGTGGTGAAGATGAGGAAAGGTTTTTTTCATCCACTGGAATTCATAATGGAGGAGCAGCAATGATGGCTTATAATCAGATGCAGTTCATTGAAATGTCTGATGGTGAAAAAGATCGTCTGGAGAAAGCTCTTTATCAATATTGTGAGCTTGATACTTTTGCCATGGTGATGTTGCTTGAGTATTGGAAATCATTACTGGCGCGACCAGAAAGTCTGCATTAAACAATATGAAAAATTGGAACTTCTAACTTCCAATAAGCTTTTATTATATTGAGTTACTTTGCTTAAAACTTGAATTTAGTTTTCCAATCGGAGATATTCAACTGATCATAAATTTTGAATGAGAGATAAGACATCACAGATTGAACCTGGAACAGAAATTAGCAAAATGATTCTTGCGCTTCTGAAAAAGAAACAAGGTGATGAAACTTTGTATGAGCTGTCAAAGGCCACTGGTATGCAGCAGGGAACTTTACGCCGTAAACTGGAAAACCGGAACGGATGGAATGAGATTGATTTCCTCAACAGACTCCTGAAGTATCTTGGTGTTACATACGAAACACTTTTCATGAGTTCATCAAAAGAAGAGTTTGATTCTGATTTAAGAAAAGTTGCGACAATGTTTGACCGACAATCAGATATGAAATCTGAATATGAAGATTTGATGAGGTCTGTTCTTATTTTACAGAAAGCGTTGGAAAAGCTAACCCGAAAAGTATCCGACAAGAAGACTTATACGCTTACAACCACTATTGAAAAAGATCCAAGATTCGCTGAGTTAATTAAGGAAATGAATGATCCCAATAAAACGAATGAAATCGAACACAGCAAGAAGTAAAATGAGTATACATTTTGGTATACACTGCTGAATATCTCTAATGGAACTATCTCTTTAACTACCTGTAATTACTAGCTGTTATGGAAGTCATTGAAATTCTGGATTTCTGCCTTTTAAGCAGAGGGTCGGTGGTTCGAAACCACCCGGTCTCACGATTTGAAGAGCCGCTATTGCGGCTTTTCCTTTTTAAAGTCTGGAAATAGGAAAAGCCGCGGCTCATTCTAATTCAATCTAACTAATTGAATCTAAAGTTTCATGTTGAGCAATTTTGCAAATCCTCTTTGCAACCTCCTCATTGCTTTTGCCCAAATGTTCATCCTCTGTTCATTGGAATCATTTAAAGAAGATCTACCCAAAATGATCTTCTTAATTATGCTTACTTCCTAAAATATCGACATTAATTTATATCTAAATTTCTAACGGAGGCACTCCGTTAACAAGCTTTTTACTGTCCTTCCTTTTTATTTATTCAGATTTCGAGTTACTGCTTGTAAACAAATAAAAGGAAATAACACTTATCCCTTTTCTTGAAAGCAATAAAATCATTTTCAATACATCTGATATATTAGATTAGCCAAATTAGTATGTAAGGCAAACGATTAACAAAATTTTCAAATTTGCTGCAGTTCTTTGATGCCGGATTTCTGTGCGTTCTTCGGAAATGTCCTGAGATTGACACCGTAATTCAGTTGTTCTTCCAGTCTGCACGACCACACAAGTTTACCGTCCCAAACTGTTATATCAGGACATCCGTCACACATGCTTTGTCTTCCGTCTTCCAAGATGTCAACCGGCTGAATAATCATTATTGACTGATAGTAAAGTTTTTTGAAAACATTTAAGGGATTGACCAAAAACTTGAAAGCTGCTTTTCTAATTTTCTTGTCAAAGAAGCTGAGAAGCAGGAGTCCTTTTCCTTTTGATGAAATCTTTGGTGATGTATATGAAAGATATTTCCCGAACAATAAGTGATTAAACATTTGTACGATTTCCATAGTCTTAGGACCGAGATAACCGTAAATCTTATTTCTTGTTGCAAGCCTTCCGGTGAGAAACCACTTGAAAGAGTCGGGTTTTTCTGATCCGTTCAGATATGCACAAGCATCAAAATCCGGATACTTTGTCTTGAAAATCTGATAGATATCCTCAGTCTTAATATCAACTTCTTTGTTTTCTTCCGCATTGTAAACAAGACCTGACATGTCAATCTTTTGGGGACCGAGATAGAAGTCAACAATTTCATTTGTTACAGCACGGTAAAGAATAAATACCATTACATTTACTATGTTAACATTCTTGTGAGCCCATTCAACCATTTCAGGAATGTATTGCATTGTATCCTTGTAAACTGTTGAATTAAATGAGCAGGAAATGTTTCCCGCATCTGAAAGCATTTTGGCAAATTTATATCTCAATTCGTTGAGTTGAAGTTCATTGGCATCCTTCCATCCCGGCCTGTTCTGTTTGCTGTCTATATGAAAAGTAAAGCCGTAAATACCGGCATTCTTAAGCTCCTTGAGTAATTCTTTGGTCAGGGCGATGCCGTTTGTATTTATGATTGGCTTCAGACCCTGTTGCTTTATAAATCTTACTATGTTGACAATCTCAGGATGCAAAAGAGGTTCACCGCCTGCAACTGACATAGCATCCGTGTTTCTCATTTTCTTGAAAAGCAGAATCTCTTCTTTTACTTGTTCAAGCGGCTTGTGACTGTCAACCTCATTCTTCCTGTAACAGCCGAAGCATGCCAGATTGCATTTTGCAGTAGGTTCAAGCCATGAAATTATGTTGTCCGTCAGGTTCCATGGCAGTCTGTAATAATTCAGATGGTTTAGTTTGGTCATTTTAAGAGAATCATCTTTTTGGTTTCAGAAATATGTTTTTTATCACCATTAAGTGAGTTGAAATCAATCCTGTAGAAATACACCCCACTTGATGCAGCAGGAAGAGTTGCGGAATCAAAAATCGTTTCATGCATTCCCTTTTCAAATACTCCGTCAATCAGACTTGCTGTTGCCTTTCCCGTGATGTCGTAAACAGTAATTTTTACTCTTCCCTTTGACGGGATAGAAAAAGCCATTTTTGTCTTTGGGTTAAAGGGATTTGGATAATTCTGATATAATTGAAAATTGTTTACTGCCGCTATTTCACCAGTTATTCCGGTAACATCGTAATACGAAATCCTTGCAATAGTTTCCACTTCTGCCAGGCCTGCAACATGCTCTCCTCCAATCAAGCCGGTGAAATTCTTAACTATCACAATAGCTTCATCAATCGTAGGGTAATTGCCTGCTTGGATTGAAGTTCCATTGGGATTAATTGGACCAGTTGAAGGAATAAATCCAACCTGCTGACCATTTCGATTCAATATAATTTCACAGTCATTAACCTGAATGTCTGTATTTGATGAAGCATTTGGTTTGATGTTGTAAATAACAAACTTCTGAACATCAATAGGAATATCCCAATTTAATTTTACCCATTCTCTGTCTGAACCTTGTGCAATCCAATTAACAGACAGGGAATCATTTCTTGCTTTTCTGTCTTTAGTCTTACTTCCGGGATATTGAAGTTGATTGTTTACAAACTTGAAAGAACTTTGAGTGATTGTTGACGAAGTTGAAGTATTCGTAAACATAGCAGTGAAATTATTCTGAGGCGGAGGAATGAATGAGTGTCCGGCATGGCAGCCAACGCATTGAGTTCCTGTGCCTGCTCTTCCGAAATTCAATCCTGAGAGGTGCGCGAATTGTCCGTTACCGGCAGAGAGAACTTTTCCTGTTGAATCAGTTACCTGATCAAACACCGGCACATCTGCGGGAATCTCGGGGATCCAGAATCCGCCTGAGTATTGAATCGGTTTGTCGAGAAACAGTATTGCGGAATCCTTTCCCTCGTTGTTGGTCCTTTGAAAGTTAAGGAAGAGCTTGATCCTTGCATTTCGCGTAATTCTTGGAGCATCAGGTATCTGTATATCAACTCCGGCATTTGTAAAAATATTTCCACAGTCGAATCTTAGTGCTCCGTTCTTAAAGAATGTAGAAGGATCGTTTATCGGTGGCAGCTCGTCGCTTACGTAAATTATAAAGTCATTAATTACAGGAGGTCTATTATGTGGAATAAGCAATTCAGCATTCAATTCCATTTTGCCGGGGATATCAATAATCAGTTGAGAGTTAGTGCCGCTCATTTCAATTGAATAGATTCCGTAATCCTGATTTTCAACATTGTTTGCCATCGAATACATGATCCTGCCATCCGGCATTTCAACAGGATCCGTAGCAAACGGCGGTTGCATTATTCCCCATTGTTCGGGAAAATTATTATATGCCGATGCATCAATCATGTTTACACCCGCAATGTGATGCGGCTCGCCTGCACCTTTATTGAACCACCTTATTCCTGAACTTCCGGAAGTAGTGGACATGGAAGTATTCCACAAAAAAACACCAAGTAATCTGTTGCCCGAAATTGCAACAGGCTTGTAAGCATGCATTGCCCTTCTTGAGTATACCGAACCGGCGAACATTTCCATGCCGGATCCGTCAGGATTTATACTTGCCGCCCACCATAAGTTTCCTTTATCATTGGTAAGGGATAGAGTTGAATCTCTTGTAATCCCGCTGCTTGTGCTGTTTGAGGGCATATCAATATTGTACCAGTACCGGGAAAAAACAATTTTCCCAGTATTGGGATCTACAGAAGGTTCTTCGGCTCCGTTTCTTTCCGTAGTTATCCTTCGCATTTCTGTGCCGTCGGAATTCATAACGTAAAGATTTGTAGTTCTGTAACCGGCAAATGATAATGAAGGATACCTTGTGCTTGCAAAACATATTCTGCCATCGGGAAGATAACAAGGGTCTATGTCATCATATCGGATGAATTTGTTTGCTGCTTCACCGAATTGATCGAGAGTGATATTTCTGTTACTGAAGGTTATTTTTCTGAAGCCCGATCCATCGGGTCTTATCTCATAGATTCTCCATGAACTGTCACGGTGTTCTATTCCTGCAAACAGAATCCTTTGTGCTTCCCAGTCAACAGACGGATCACTTACATCAACAATCCTGATCATACCGAAAAGCATAGTGCTGTCAACAAGAGTTCGTAAAGATGCATTTGATTCTCTTATCATGAGTGAACCGCCCACAACAGAGAATCTTGAATAAGGACCGGAGCCGGGCATTAATCCCATTTGAGGATAATGAATACTGCCACCCGAAGTCAGATTTCTTGATACAAATACAACAGGATAATTTGAAGCCGTTTCTCCCTTCGAACCGGTGAAGACAAGCATTGATACAACCGAAACAAGAAACACGGCAAAAAAAGATCTGATTTTAAACTTATGATATTTCATTTCAGGAGCATAAGTTTTCTGGTTTGCATAAGATCACCTGAGCGGAGTTGATAGAAATATGCTCCGCTTGGAAGATCTTTACCGTCAAGAATAGCGGAACTAAATCCGGATTGAAAGTAACCGCTTAAAAGAGTCTTGACTAGCCGTCCGTTCAGATCATAAAGCAACAGGGTGGCAATTCCGGATTGAGGTAGAAAAAATCTTATTGTTGTTTCAGGATTAAATGGATTGGGATAGTTTTGCAACAGCTCAAAATTTTGCGGCACGAATTCAGATCCTGCTTCAGCTATCGTTGGTACGTCATACATAATGTTCAGTTTGTAAACACCTCCCCCCTTTTGACTGAGTATAGTGCCTTTATCGTAGAATAGCATACCTGCTTCAGGTGAACTGCCGACTGACGTTGAAACATAGTTAGCTCCGCTGTTGGTTGATATATAGACATTAGAGCCATATACTCCGTATGCCACTGCTGTCGGATCATCTTTTGCAATATCAACTGCCCATGCATTGGATGTACCTGCAACTTGTGTGTAATTATTCCATTTGTCTGTAGTTTTCCAGATACCGCCCGAGCTCCAGCAAGTGTGGTAAGCCAGTTCCGGATCGAGACTCGAAACTACAGTAAAAGGAATTTCAGAACCACTCACTGTATGAATAAGAGTCCAGTTGATTCCGGCGTTTGTTGTTTTGAACAATTCAGCAACGCCTGAACCGGTTACACCGTCACCGCTGTAGATTACATCCGGATTTTCCCAGGCAACAGTAATGTTATCCGGGCTTCGGAAGATTTTTGTACCAACTTGCGTCCAGTTCAGTCCCCAATTAGTGGATTTCAAAAGCGCACTGTTATCCGGATTTAGATATACCTGGTTCGGAGTATTCTGGTCTGTGATCATAGGCATGCCATAGCTTGTCAGCGCACCCGGACCCCACACTGTTGACCATGTAACTCCGTAGTTTGTAGATCTTACTACTCTTCCTGATGCTTCATCCATTGAGGCCAGCCAGTAGTTTGAATCAACTGACGAAACGAAGAAAGTATGGGCTCTGGATCCGGCAGAGATTGTTGAAACCTGAGACCATGAATCGCCTGCGTTCATGCTTCGATAAACCTTATTTCCCATTGCAATGAAGACTGTCTTCTTGTTGAAGGGATGCAGACTGAAGCCGTGACCGATATTTCCAGATCCGGATTGCTTAAGTGTCCATGAATAACTGACTGATGTGCCCAAAGGCAAAGTCCAGTTGACTCCGCCGTCAATAGTACGAAGCACTGCATTGTTAGCAGAACTTACACCCCAACCTTTTTGAGAATCAATGAATCGCAGAGATACCAGATTTCCCATCATGGGATTTTTCTGATAAGTAAATGAAGTTCCGCCGTCAGTTGTTTTCCTGATGAAGCCCCCGCCTCCGCAAGTGAAGAAGACATTCTCACTGACCATTGAGACGGCTCTGACTTCCGATTTAGTTTCAATCTTATAATCAATCATTGACCAGTTCGAGCCATCATATTTAATTATGAATCCCTTTTCACCTGTGGCAATTATGCTGTTACCCTTCATATCAATTGACAAAAGATTTTCTGAAGTAGGAGTCTGATATTCACTCCATGTTAATCCTCCGTTTGAAGTCTGAATTATTTTCCCTGCATTGCCGCATGCTACTCCGTTGGTTAATGAGCTGAATACAACGGAAAGCAGGTGCGAATTAAGTGTTGAATTCTGAGATTCCCAATTCATTCCTCCATTAGTAGTTTTTGCGATAGTTCCGTTTTTACCTGCGATCCAACCGGTATTCTCATCATAAAAGAATACGGAGTGGTGATCCTGTAGGCCATAACTGTAACCGGTGAACGAGTTGCCGTAATTTGTGCTTACAAGGATTCTTCCGGAGTCACATGCTATCCAGACTTTAGAATTCAAACAGAATACAGAATTCATATCAATGTTTCCCTGTGGTGAATATGAGAAGCCGGAACCTCCGTCATAAGATTTAAAGAGATTGCCGCCGTTTCCCACAGCAATTACGAAATTGCCATCGGCAGAGTAAATGGAATTAAAACCCGCGGAGAGGGCAACTGCAGGGAAAGCAAATGCGATTAGGACAACAAGAAAATTATTAATTATTCTTTCGAGTGAAATTCCAAAAGATGATAATGGATTTCGTTTTGAGAAATAGTTCGCCGTCATCTGAAAGATTTGTTTGAATGAATTGGAAACTTATTGCACAAAATTACAAACTATTGCGCAAATAAAGCGTGACAGCCGTCACAGTTGGAAGAAAAAATTAGAAGAGATGAATTTATTTTTGTACTAGTGATCAGTCGAAAATTCTTGCGGTCCTCATTAGTTCTTTATGCCTTATGATCTTTATTTTTTTTCCGATCAGGTCTAATATTCCTTTTTGTTTCATTTCTTTGAGAATCCTGGTAGCAGTTTCGCGTGTAGTTCCGGCAATACTTGCCAGTTCCTCGCGTTTCATATCAATTCTAAGTGTGCATCCATCAATCTCAAATCCGTGACTCTCCTTAAGGAGAAGCAATGTATGAGCTACTCTTTCCTTCACTGTTCTTTGTGTGATGTCAATTAATTTTCTTTCTGCTTCCTTAAGTTCTCTTGAGAAAAGCCGGATTACCTGATTTACAATTTTGTGATTATCCCTTATATAGGAGAAGAAGAGCTCTATTGGTATGAGGCATGCAGTTGTTTGTTCAAGTGCAATAGCACTGCCGGAATACTTTTCATGGCACAAGACAGCTCTATAACCAATCACATCTCCTGCACATGCAAGTTGAACAATTTGTTCTTTACCGTCAACGCCTGTCTGTGTAAGTTTTACCTTTCCTCCGGTTATGCAGTAAAGATGTTTCGGAAAGGAATCCTCATAGAAGATCATTTGACCTTTCTTAAACGTGACACTCCTTTTCGAATCGTTCAGAGATTGTACTTCTTCCTTGCACAAATGACATAATACAGATCTTAAGCGAATACTGCATTCACTGCACTCATTGTTAAGAGCTGAACTTTCAATCATATTGATGATTATTGTCTTTAAACAGAAAGATTACCTGGTAAGATTTTTTAAGTAATCAAAGTTAACCTATTATTAATAACATAAAATGTAAATTTTTTGTCTTTTGAAATTTTTTCGAATTCTCTGAGCATTCAGAATTCTCTGAGTATTCATGTATGTAATCCTTAAAAACTATTATTGAAACGACTTAATTTAGAAGCATGATTATTTAAGACCGGATAGTAATATGAATCTAATTTCTGTAATAGTATTTTTTGAAACCGAAGAACATGCAGTTAAACATCAACAGCATCGTGCCGTGTGTCCTTACGAAATCTGAATAGAAAATTATTGTATCTCTTCAAGCAGCTTATCAACTTCCTTACTTAAAGACTCTCTTCAAACAATATAGGTTGGATGGGAGTTAATAAATTTTCCAAATTCTTTAAAAATGTGATAAGCATCACATTCTGTCCGGTGATTATATAGTATTTTTGTAATAGAAATCACAAATGCAGCGCTTAAGAATGTGATAAGGAGTACTTAACCGAGGTTACGATGCTCTGTGTTGTCAGGCATGAAGAATAAATGCTATTCTTAAATCACAAAAACAAAACAAAAATGCTTAGTCATCTGTCAAAACTCTTGATACAGGAACACGAGGTTATTGCGAGTGCCTGCAATAAAATCCATACCACTGAGGGATTGTGGATCAGCAATCCTGAAAATTACAAAATTTTCATTGGTGAAATTCTGAAATTCTTTTCGGTCTATGCCGATGAATTTCATCATAAAAAGGAAGAGGATATTTTGTTTCCTGCATTGGCAGAAAAAAATGAAATTGCAGGAACGGAACTGGTGAGAGAGCTTCTTGAACAGCATGAAATCTTTCGGGAGACCGGCAGAAATATCAGAAACCTGACTGAAGCCGGGGACTTTGCTTCGGCGCATGAGCAGTTAAAGCAGTATGCTGAATTGCTTTATGATCATATCGGAATTGAAAATGATGAAATATTTCCTATGACTGACGGCCTATTTAACGAGAACGAACTGGCAATGCTTCATCACAGGTGCATAGATAAAGATTCAGAGCTTGGAACAGATATAAAGGAAGAGCTTGAAAAATTTGCTGCAGAAAAGCTGGAGTCTCATGAATGAATTAAACACAATTCTGGAGTACTGCAAAGAACAGGCATTCGACTTAAATTTTACAAAAGCAAAGCAATGGAAAGCTTCAGCTGAGGGAAAAGTTCTTGTAGGATATTTCCCGATTTATTTCCCGAGAGAAATAGTTCATGCAATGAACGGCATAGCTGTAGGCATCATGGGTACCGGAGACAGAAAGCAAATCATCAAAGGCGATGCATATTATCAGTCGTATATTTGTCATCTTCCGAGAGGGGTCATAGAAATGGCACTTGACAAGAATCTTGAAAGCTTTGACGGATTTGTGTTTCCTTCAATTTGCGATTGCATAAGGAATTTGTCCGGCATGTTTAAGCTAGCCGGAAAGGGAAGGTTTCAGAGGTATTTTGACTATCCGCAGAATTTTTCTGAGCAAACCGGGGGAGAATTTTACAGAACAGAGCTTGACAAGATCATAAGTGACATTTACGGTATCAATGGCGCTGTTCTCACACCGAAAGAGCTTAACAATTCAATAAGACTTTACAACCGCAACAGGAGAATGATTGAAGAAATTTATGATATCAGATCAAATAATCCCGCCAGTCTTTCTGCAATTGACACTTACCATATTATAAGAGCGGGAATGGTCATGCCGGTCGAAGAGCACAATGCATTGCTGGAAGAAGTGATCTCACTCATTTCCGAAAATTCAGGCGAACAGTTGGACAACATTAGAGTTGTAGTGAGCGGATCATTTTGCGAGCAGCCGCCAATAGGATTAATCAAGTCAATAGAATTGGCGGGCTGTTACATTGTTGATGACGATTTTATGCTTGGCTCAAGGTGGATACAGGGTGATATTGATGATACATCGGAAGACCCGTTAAATGAAATTGTGAAATCATACCTTTATCAAAGTACTTTTTCATCTGCAATATATGATGTAGGAAATCCAAAAGGAAAACGGTTGGTGGAGCTTGTAAAGAAGAGGGAGGCCGACGGCATAATATTCAGTGCTGCAAGCTTCTGCGATCCTGCATTGCTTGACAGGCCGGAACTTCAGAAGGAGTGTGACCTTGCAGGTGTACCATATATTTCATTTCAATACCATGAAAACACCGGTCAGTTCAAGGTTATAAAAGAGCAGGCAGGAACTTTCTCAGATTCAATTAAACTCTGGGCATAAAAAAAAAGAATATGAAGACACAAGAACAGGAAGTTGTAAAAGAGAAAAGCATGCTGATTCAAAAAGAGATGCTTGCAAATCTTTTCACCGAACTGAGCAATTCAAGAGAGACGGGAAAGAAGGTTGTATATACTTTTGTTCCCGGCAATCTGACAGAGCTGATACTTTCATTTGATATGCTTCCGGTTTACCCTGAAATTAATGCTCTTCAGTCAGGCATGCGAAAGAAATCAGCCGGATATATCAGAGATGCAGAGAAGCTTGGATTCAGCGAAGATGTCTGCACTTATGTTAAATGCGATATAGGAATGATGCTGAACGGCAACATAGGACCGACCGGAGAGAAACTTCCGCCTCCCGATCTGCTTCTTCTCAGTTATACTGGTTGTTTTACTTTTATGAAGTGGTTTGAGAATCTTGAGCGCCTATATCCGGGAGTTCCGGTTGCAATGCTGCATACACCATATCAGGAAGACGGCAATGTAACACCGGAGCAGATAGATTATATGGTAAAGCAGCTCAATGAAGATGTCATTCCAAAAATGGAAGCTGTCTCAGGAAAAAAACTGGATATGAACAGACTTTCTCAAATGATGGTAAATTCAGCAACTTCAGAAGATCTTCTTGTAAAGATTCTTCAAAGTGCAAAAAACAAACCTTCGCCGATAGACGCTTACTTTGCAGGCGTTTATTACATTGGCCCAATGTTTACGGCATTCAGAGGAACTTCAGAAGCTGTTGATTATTATTCACAGCTCAACAACGAAGTTCAAGACAGAATAAGTAAGGGGCTTGGTCCGATAACTCCGGAGGGAGAAATCGGCGAGGAGAAATTCAGGCTTGTGGTTGAGGGTCCTCCAAACTGGACCAACTTCCGGGAGTTCTGGAAAATCTTCTATGATATGGGAGCCGTGATAGTAGCATCCTCATACACAAAAGTTGGAGGTGTTTACGATCTTGGATTCAGGCACGATCCCGCTCATCCACTTGAGAGTCTTTCAAGATATTGCATGGGATGTTATACAAATATGAATCTGCCTCAGAGGGTAGATCTTCTTGCTGACTATGTTACCGAGTACAGCGCCGACGGATTCCTTATAAATTCCATTAAGAGCTGCAACTCTTTCTCTGCAGGACAATTGATGATCATGAGAGAGATTGAACACAGGACAGGGATTCCGGTAGGATTTATAGAGAGTGACCTTGTTGATCCAAGATATTTTTCTTATGCCAATATTAAGAACAGGCTCGAATCATTCTTTCAGATGCTTGAGCAAAGAAGGATCATAATGTCGCAGGAACAAAGGTGAGAAAATAATTCAAATCAAATTATAATGAAAAACTTCTTTCTTGGCGTAGACCTTGGGTCTACAACATCAAAGGCGGTAATAATTAACGAAGAAGACCAGATAATCGGCAGGGGCATAACAAATACCAGATCGAATTATTCGGTTGCAGCAGATATTGCAAGAGATGAAGCTGTATTCAACGGGAGGTTTTCGATACTCAAAAAGAAACTTTCCGGTGAAATCGCCGCAAGATCCGAATACAAGAAGTACATAGATGATCTTGAAAGCGTATTCCAGTATGAACAATTCAAGGTAAGACTTGACAAGCTTGGTGATGAATTGCTTAAGACATGCAGATCTTACTTCAAAGAACAACAGAAGCAGGAAGAAATCATAGGGCATTTGAGAAACATCAGAAGGTCATTCAAGCCGGTAATTAAGCATGACTATCTTTACAATAATCTCGGATCTAGGAACCAGTTTTTCAGAGATATTGTGTCAGAAAAATATAACGAAGAAGTTGGGAAGTTGAGTATGTCATTATTCGAACCTCTTATGACGGTTTGGGACAAAAGCATAAGTCCTGCCGAAAACCAACTCATTACTTTTGACTTTGCCGAGCTTGTGCAGAAGGCCATGGATGAGCTTGATGAAAAGTACAAGAACATACCTGACACTTATGCAGACAATGAAAGCGTAAATTTTGATGCGGAGTTGAATCTGCTCAAAGGCAATTACAATCAGGTTTCAGAGACACTCAGAAAGCATATAGAAGAAATCACAAGGCTGGATTTTAAAATTACGAACATGACGGGAACAGGATATGGCAGAGCACTGCTGCCTTTCCCGGAGGATTGCATCAGATCTGAAATCCTTTGCCATGCATTCGGTGCACACGCAATATTTCCCGACACACGGACTGTTCTTGATATAGGAGGACAGGATACAAAAGCAATTCAGGTTGATAAATATGGACTTGTAACAAGTTTCCAAATGAATGACAGATGCGCAGCAGGCTGTGGCCGATATCTTGGTTATATTGCAGACGAGATGAGCATTTCTCTGAATGAACTTGGTCCCATGGCGCTGCAGTCAGAGAAAGAAGTTACAATTTGCTCAACATGTACTGTCTTTGCAGGAGCAGAACTCAGGGAACTTACAAATATGGGAGAGAAGCGCGAAGACATTCTTGGCGGACTGCACAAAGCGATCATAATGAGAGCAATGTCGCTGATAGCCAGATCCGGCGGTGTGTTTAACGAGTTCACATTTACCGGCGGTGTTGCAAGAAATCCTGCTGTAATAAAGTATCTGACTCATTTTATTGAAGAGAGCTACGGAACAGACATAAAAATAAACATTCATACGGATTCAATATTCATGGGTGCTCTCGGGGGTGCAATGTTTGCGCGGCGCAATATAAGAGCTGAACTGCCGTCAAAATCAGGTAAGAAAGAATTTTCAAACGAATCATCTGCTGCCAACTGACTATGGAAAATAAATTCTACACTGCAGGCGTTGATGTAGGAAGCAACTTCATAAAATTTGTTCTTATGGAGTATTCAGATACACCTGTGATAATTGACAGGCAAACCGAAAAAATCAGGAAAAGAAATCCAACTGATATTGCTGATGAGCTCACAAACACCGTCTTGGAAAGAAATGATCTGAAGTATGGTGATGTTGAGTACCTTGCATCAACCGGAGAAGGCGATCTGGTGAAGAGGAAGAGGGGACACTTTTATGGTATGACAACTCATTCAAGAGGAGCAAATTTTTTGTTTCCTGATGCACGATGTGTTGTAGATATGGGAGCGCTTTATGTAAGGGCTATAAAGATTACTCCGGAGGCAAGAGTAGAAGACTATAAAATGACTGGTCAGTGTGCTTCAGGATCAGGGCAGTTTGTTGAGAATATTTCAAGATATCTGGGGCTTTCAATCGAAGAAGTCGGCGAAGTGTCATTGAAAGCAGACAAGCCGGAAGTGTCTTCCGGAATCTGTGCCGTGCTTGCGGAAACCGATGTAATCAACATGGTATCACGCGGGATAACAACACCTAACATAATCAAAGGAATTCATATTTCGATTGCAAACAGAATTTTGAAATTACTCAGTTCTCTTAAAGCAGAATCACCAATAATTCTCACAGGAGGAATGGCACTGAATACGGGAATGCTTGAAGCATTAGGAGAACAGTTAAATGAAACGGGAAAGACATTCGAAGTAAAGACGCATCAGGATGCGGTTTATGCCGGTGCTATTGGAGCGGCACTTTGGGGAGGTTACAGACACCTAAAGTTGCTGGAAAAAAGCGGTGCAGTTAACAACATTAATTAAGAGAAATGGAATATCTTGAATCCACAATGACTCCGGGAAAAATGTTGCAGGGAATCTCTCAACTGATTTTGCGCAACGCAGAAATGTATGCCGGAAAGATTGTCTTCAGCGAAAAGCAAGACGGTAAATATTCAGGGATAACATGGGCAGAACTGTATGAGCGAATTCTTAACATCTCATACAATCTTAAGAAGCGGGGTTTTTCAAAGGGCGATAAGATTGTTATATTTTCTCCCAATCGTCTTGAAATGCTTGAACTTGAACTTGCTATCATGGCATCCGGCGGTGTGGCAGTTCCGATTTTTGCATACTTTCACAGAGAAACGGCAGAACTTCTTATCAATCATTGCGATGCAAAATTTCTCGCGGCAGCCGGAGATCTCCAGCTTGGAAGAGTTCAGGATATTAATGTAAATGAGATTTTTGTATTTGATAAGGATGCCGGCAGTTATTTCCCAAATCAGTCAGACTTCTCTGATTTACTTACTCAAAGAGATGACACAACGCATGAACTAAGCATGGAAAATCTGACTGATGAAATTTGCCTGAATATGTATACTTCCGGCACAATGGGAATACCAAAATGTGTTCAGATCACGCACGGCAACATTCTGTCACAGCAGGCAGGTCTTTCGCGGTACGGAAAAATTCATGAAGGCGACAGGTTCTTGTCATATCTGCCCTGGCATCACAGCTTCGGAGGGATTTTTGAGCTTTTCACTGCATTGTACAACGGTGCAACGATAGCACTTGAATCAGGATATGGAAAGGATTCTGCCACAATATTTGAAAACTGGAAACTCATTCAGCCGACAGTCTTTTTCAGTGTTCCAAAGGTTTACCAGGCCTTGTTTGATCTTGCTTCTTCCAACAAGGAAGCTGAAGAACTTTTTTTTCATTCACAGTTGAAATTTATTTTTACTGCTGCTGCTTCTCTTCCTCAGAAACTTTCGGATGAATTTGAAAAAAGAAACATTCCCGTGCTTGAAGGATGGGGGCTGACCGAAACATCTCCTTGCTGTACACTTACTGATCCGGGTAAGAGGAGAAAGCCCGGTGTTGTCGGTTTTCCTTTGCCCGGTGTAACATTGCGACTTGCAGACGATGGTGAAATACAGGTAAAAGGTCCTAACGTTATGAAGGGTTACTACAAAAATGATGATGCAAACAACAGCGTATTCACTGAAGACGGGTGGTTTTGCACGGGTGATATTGGCGAGATCACAGAAGACGGTCTGAAGCTTATTACAAGAAAGGACAGAATATTCAAATTGTCAAACGGTGAGAAAGTGATTCCGTCTGATCTTGAGAAACTGATTGAGATGAAGTGTCATTACATATCTTTTGCTATGGTAGTGGGAAGCGGCGAAGAGTATCCGGTTGCACTCTTGTTCCCTAACAGGAAACTGCTTGAACAGCCTCATTATTCAATTTCACCTGAGGAAGGATGTTTCTGTCCAAGGGATCTTGAGGAATTAAGCAGATGTCTGCACGGATGTCTTCATGATGCCAACTGCGGAATTAAACAAAACTTTTCGAAAATACAGGCAGCAATGATAATAGATGATGAATTGTCGGTTGAAAACAATACTCTAACATCATCTATGAAACTTGCTCCCAAGAATGTTGTGAATGCCTACAGAGCACATTTAGACAAGCTTTACGGTGCCGACAACCCGTTGGACAATGAAGTTTATATAATTAATCTCAGCAAATTCGAACATAAATTTGAAAAGAAATTCAGTCTCTGAGATGTATGAATTAAAGACGACACTATACCTTCGGGAGGTCATGAAGGAATACTTCCTCGGCTTTGAAAGAGCGAAAAAGATTGCCTGGTGTACAAGCGTGGGACCGGCCGAACTGCTTCGCTCTTTCGGTTTTGAAGTTTACTTTCCGGAAAATCACGGTGCGCTCATGGGAGCAACAAGAAAGGCAGGGGATTTTATACCGGCAGCCGTGAATCTCGGTTATTCGGGAGATATCTGCTCTTATCTGACGAGTGATATCGGAGCATACCTGTCCAAGCGAACCCCGTTAATGGAACATTACGGTTTAAAGGGTATCCCAAAACCTGACCTGATCGTATTCAATACGAATCAATGCAGAGAGGTTCAGGACTGGTTCACTTTTTTTGCGAAAGAGTTTAATTGTCCTGCTGTTGGAATCTATCCACCGAGGCACATTGACGAAATAACTGATGAAGAAGCAGCTGACGTTGCATCACAGTTCAAGTCAATGATTCCTGTTTGCGAAGAGACAAGCGGACGGACTTTTGACATAGATGCTTTCAGACAATGCGTGAACCTGAGCAGAGAGGCAACAGAACTCTGGAAGAAAGTTCTCGGAACCGCTAAGCATACTCCTGCTCCCATCACTTTCTTCGACGGCACGATTCATATGGGACCCATAGTAGTAATGAGAGGGACTATCAATGCTGTCAAATATTATGAAAGGCTTCTGGCAGAACTTGAAGAGAATATCAAAATGGGTTTGGGTGCGGTACCGGATGAAAGAACCAGAATCTATTGGGACGGAATGCCAATCTGGGGTAAACTCAGAAGCATGTCCGATCTTTTCGCGCAGAACAACAGCGCTGTAGTTGCCTCAACATATTGCAACAGTTGGGTGTTTGATGCATTCAGTGAAACAGATCCGTTTCTTTCAACAGCGCGCGCCTATACTGAGATTTTCATCAACAGAAGCGAAGCTGCCAAGATGAAGTATATAAAGCAGTTTGCCGATGAGTTCAGAATTGACGGCATAATATTTCATGATGCAAAAACCTGCTTCAATAATTCTAATGCAAGATTTGGAATGCCCCGCAGATTTTACAAGGAATATGGGATTCCAACTTTGACCATCGAGGGTGACCTTTGCGATTTAAGATTCTTTTCGGAAGGGCAGACAATTACCAAAATTGAAACTTTCATAGAGCAGATCGAAACCACTAAAGAGTCGGAGAAAACTAATGTCTGAGAAAAGGCTGAGCAGAGTTCTAATGATTGGGCTTGGACCGGTAGGAGCGATTCTTTCTTCACACTTGCAAAAAGCAGGAATGGAAGTCGGAATATGTGACAGGGATAAGATCAGAATGAATCTTGTTAAAACTGAGGGCTTGGTGATTGAAGGTGTGATGAACAAGAAAAATTATTTCAGGGACATATATACTTCGATTGGAGAAAGTGTGTCGTTCAAACCTGATATCATATTTGTCTGTATCAAGACTACCCAGCTTCCTGAGCTGATTAAAGATATACACAGCCTCTTTGCCGATCATATTCCCGTAGTTTGTGCAATGAACGGAATTGATGTTGAAAAAATGGTATCCGCGGAAATCGGAGATCATCGAACATTACGAATGGTCATAAATTTTGCCGGCAATCTGAATGCTCCAAATATTACAAAGGCAACATTTTTTAATCCTCCGAATTATATAGCATCGGTTGATGATTCGCTTACTCATGAAGCGAATGAACTTGCGGAAATACTTAACTCAGTATTGCTTGAAACCAAAGTTGTAGATTCATTCGGCATGTTAAGATGTATATGGGAAAAGACAATCCTCAATGCATCACTCAGTGCACTTTGTGCTGTGGGCAGAATGACAATCAAAGAAGCAATGAGCAATCCTGATACTATAGAGCTGGTAGAGCAAATAATAATGGAGGCCGTTGAAGTTGCAGCGCTGGAAAAAATTAAATTCGATGATGATTTCATACGGAAATGCCTGAGATATTTGAACAAAGCAGGCAATCACTTTCCGTCACTTGCTGTTGACCTGCTTAATAACAGGCCAACAGAAATTGACTATATGAACGGAAAGATAGTTGAGTACGGTAGAAAGCATTACATCCGTACATCGCTCAATCTTACATTTGCAAATATGGTAAAGGCGATGACAGAAAAGAGCAACAGACAAACGGTTCAGAGTACCAAGACGGCAGTATCTCAGAGCAATATGGCAAAAGAGTTTATCGCCAATACAGGCGTTCACAATTCCAGATACTATTTTCTTGGCATTGACCTCGGCTCAGCTTTCACAAAGTTTTCAGTAATTGATGAGAACGAAAATATCCTGTTTCAAACAGCGCTTAAGACACTTAACAGAGACAGGGTCTCTGTGAGACATGTAGTTGAGGCTCTCAAGAGCGAATACAATTTCAGCAATATTTGCGCGACAGGTTACGGAAGGAAGCATCTTGCCGATGCGGATATAGTTAAGACAGAATTGAATTGTTCTGCAATGGCTGTATCAAGAGCATTTCCGGGTGAGAAGAATATCATTGATATCGGCGGAGAAGATATCAAAGTGATCAAATGCAACAGCGAGAACAAGATAGAGAGCTTTTACATGAACGACAAATGCGCGGCAGGTACGGGTTCCTTTATCACTGAGATTGCGGAGAGGGCAGATATTAAGATCAACGAAATGAGTGAGCTTGCATCCAAATCATCTTACACAAAAGAGTTAAACAGTTTCTGCACTGTATTTGCAAAGACGGAGATAATGAACTGGCTTTTCGAAGGTCTTCCCATAGAAGACATAACCAAGGGAATTTACATTTCAATAATGAACCGCATCCTGAAATTGAGGATAGATCCTTTGTCACCAATTTACATTATCGGGGGTGTGATAGCTTATCATCCCTATTTGTGTACCCTTCTTCAGGAACGATTCGAAAAAGAAGTTCTTGTGTTGAACAATCCGCAGTTTACAGTATCATTCGGCTCTGCCTTATACGCAAAGGAATCATTTTCTAAAAAGGATATCTTACAAAATGAAAAAAGCAAACAGGAGTCTGAGGCATAAATGAAGGGATTTCATAACAGCAAGAAAGGTATCGGAATAATATTTGACGACATTTACATAATTAACGGTGCAAGAACTGCATTCGGAAAGTACTGCGGTTCTATTGCCAGGGTATCGCCTACTGATCTTGGAATTATTGCATCGCGAGGTGCAATTGAAAAGTGCGGCGTGGATCCAAAAGACATTGATCAAATGATTGCGGCAAATATCGGACAAAGCTCGTGTGATGCTTACTTTGTACCAAGGCATATCGGTCTTTATTCGGGTCTTATGGCTGAGGTTCCAAACCTTATGGTGCAAAGAATTTGTGCTTCCGGCTTTGAGACAATGATCACCGGCGCAGAGCAGATAACTTTGGGAAAAGCAGACTGTGTCATTTGCACGGGCACAGAAAATATGTCACTTGCGCCGACTGTAAGTTTTGGAAACAGAATGGGTTACATACTTGGACAGCCGGTATTCAAAGATATGCTGTGGGAGGCTCTTGATGATACTGCAGCCGGATATCCGATGGGTATGACAGCGGAAAATGTTGCAGTCAAGCATAACATCTCAAGAAAGGATGCAGATGAATTTGCAATGCTTTCATTTAACAGAGCTCTTAAAGCGAAAGAAAGAGAATTTTTTACGGACGAGATAACGCCGGCATGTCCACAGATTTATGAAGCAGAAGGATTGAAACCAAGGAAAGTAAGTCTCCCGAGAGGTTTAAAGGAATTTAAAGATGATGAACATTTGAGAGCAACAGATATGGATGCGCTCTCAAAACTTCCTACAGTATTCAGCAAAAACGGAGTATTGACCGCAGGCAATTGCAGCGGAATAGTGGACGGGGCAGCATCTCTGCTGGTTGCGGGAAAAAACTTTGCCCACAGGAATAAAACTAAGCCGATAGCAAAGATATTGGCTGCAGCAAGTTGCGGTGTTGATCCGAAACTCATGGGGCTGGGCCCGGTGCCTGCAATCAAATATTTGTTTGAGATGACAGGACTTTCTCTTGACGATATAGGGCTTATAGAAATAAACGAGGCATTCTCTGCGCAGGTGATTGGTTGCGAGATTGAGCTTGGACTTGACAGGGAAAAACTTAATGTAAACGGCGGAGCAATAGCGCTTGGGCACCCTTTGGCAGCATCCGGAATAAGAATATCACTTTCCTTGTCAAGAGAGATGATTGACAGAAAAGTCAGATACGGAATTGCATCTGCCTGTATTGGAGGGGGACAAGGTACGGCAGTCTTATTAGAAAACACACAAATTTAAATGACTGAAAAAAATATGTATCAATGGCAGATGACAGAGCCATCGAAGGAATTTACACTCGTTGAAAAAGAAATTCCGCAAACGAGTGAAGGTATGGTGATTGTAAAGATTGCAGGTTGCGGTGTTTGCCATACAGATCTTAGTTTCTGGAAGTTCGGAGTAAAGACAAGGCATTCGCTTCCGCTTACATTGGGACACGAGATAAGCGGTACAGTTATTTCTGGAGAGGGCGGACTTATAGGTCAGAATGTAATAGTACCGGCAGTTATTCCATGCGGTGAATGTGATCTCTGCAAATCAGGAAGAAGCAACATTTGCAGAAATCAGCTTATGCCCGGCAATGACTTTGACGGAGGATTCGCTTCCCATATTGAGGTGCCTTCAAGATATTTGTGTCACGTTCCGGATTCAGTGCTGACAAAGTATCCGCTTGAGAAGCTGTCAGTAATTGCTGATGCAGTCTCTACGCCTTATCAGGTAATGAAAAAATCAGAGATTGAGAACGGTGACCTTGCAATAGTAATTGGCGTAGGAGGTGTGGGAATCTACGGTGCACTGATAGCAAAGATCATGGGTGCAAGAGTAGTTGCGTTGGATATAAGCGATGAGAAACTGAAGCTTGCTGAAAAGAACGGAGTTGACGCTGTTATCAACATAAAAGGATTGGATCAGAAGTCTGTCAGGGAAAGAGTTAAAGAAGTTGCCGCGAAGCTGAACGTACCTGGAACGGGATGGAAAATCTTTGAGATATCGGGCACAAAAGCAGGTCAGGAGCTTGCATTCAGTTTGCTGACCTACGCATCAACATTGTCAGTTGTAGGATTTACCATGGAGAAGCTGGAGTTGAGACTGAGCAACCTGATGGCATACGACGCGAAACTTATTGGAACATGGGGCTGCAGAGCTGAACTTTATCCTGAAGTTCTTGCCCTTGTCGATTCAGGTGCACTTGACATATCAGACTTTGTCGATTGCTTTCCTCTCTCAATGATAAATGAAGTATTCAATAAAACACTTGAGCACAAATACACGAAACGTTCTGTACTTGTGCCTGAACATAATTAAAACTACTTAAGACAAATGAAAAACCACAATCTCGTTGACATAGATTATAATGAGATAATATTTGAAAAACGACCATGCCTGGATAATCAGGGAGTACCGGTGGAGAATCTCTATTCGGCTTGGATAATCATTAATAATCCAAAACAGTATAACTCATACACTACTGAAGCAATCAAAGAAATGATAATAGCATTCGGCAATGCTTCAAATGACAGGAGTGTTGTTGCTGTAGTCTTTACTGCAGTTGGTGATAAGGCATTCTGTACCGGCGGAAATACAAAGGAATATGCTGAGTATTATTCCGGAAACCCGCAGGAATACAATCAGTACATGCGACTTTTCAATGACATGGTAAGCGCAATTCTTAAGTGTGATAAACCGGTAATCTGCAGAGCAAACGGAATGAGAATTGGCGGAGGTCAGGAAATTGGCATGGCATGCGATTTTACGATTGCATCGGACCTTGCAAGGTTCGGTCAGGCCGGTCCCAAGCATGGAAGCGCAGCAATTGGAGGATCAACTGATTTTCTGCATCTATATGTTGGCATTGAAAGAGCAATGCAGTCACTAACTCTTTGTGAACCTTGGACTGCACATCAGGCTGTTAATATTGGTCTTATCGCTGAAGCAGTTCCCGCTCTCAAAGTGGACGGTAAGTTTGTTCCAAATCCTCTGACAATTACCGACAGGTATATTGATGATAGCGGAAGAATTGTCTATGGTCAGATGAAAGCGGGTGATGAGCTAAAGGCAGGTAAAGAAGTTTTATTAAGTGGAGAAGTTGATCTTTCAAGACTTGATGATTCTGTTAACAGGCTTGTGACAAAGCTCTTGTACACATTCCCAAACTGCATTCAAAAAACTCTGACAGAAATCAGAAAGAAAAAACTTGAACACTGGGAGAAGAATAAGGAGGGCAACAGGGAATGGCTGGCATTGAATATGATGACAGAAGCAAAGGCAGGATTCAGGGCATTTAACGATGGACCTAAAGACAACAGGGAGATTGATTTCATAAAATTGCGGAAGCTGCTTGCAGAGGGACATGAATGGAATGATGAACTTCATGTTGCAATTTCACCGCAATTTGAAAAAAACTAACAGGAATAATGGAGAAGATAAAATTTGAGCTGATATGTGACGGAAGTGTTGCAAGAATAATTCTTGATGACGGAAAAGGTAATGTGCTTGATTCGATAATGATGGATGAGCTAAGCTCGCTGCTTAAATCATTCTTTAAGATGAAGGATATTAAGGCTCTGGTATTTGTGGGTGCGGGAAAACATTTTTCCTTCGGAGCAAGCGTGGAAGAGCATAGAGCGGAATCTGCCGATCAAATGCTCTCATCATTCCATAATCTGTTCTACCTTCTGTCCGATCTTGCAATACCTTCAATTGCAATGATAAGTGGTCAATGCCTTGGCGGTGGACTTGAACTTGCAATGATGTGTAACCTGATGTTTGCGGATAAGAGTGCTAAACTGGGACAGCCGGAAATTCAGCTCGGAGTGTTTGCTCCGCCGGCTTCTGTAATACTGAAAGAAAAGGTTGGAATGTCAAGGGCTGAAGAGATTCTGATATCCGGAAGGAGCATTTCTGCAGATGAAGCATTTTCAATCGGCTTGTTGAACGGAGTCTTTGACGACAGACATCAACTTGAATCCGAAGTTATGAATTGGATTGATAAGCATATACTTCCGAAGAGCGCTTCATCACTGCGCTTTGCAGTAAGAGCTGCAAGGGCAGGATTCAATAAACATCTGAAATCAACATTGTCTGAACTTCAAAAAATATATGTTGATGAGCTGATGAAAACAAACGATGCAAACGAAGGGATTGCATCATTTTTGGAAAAAAGAGAGCCGGTCTGGAAAAATCTATAAATGAAAATGAAGAAGATAAATGTTGTTGGAGTTGTAGGAGCAGGAACGATGGGTTCTGCGCTTGCTCAAAAATTTGCACAGGAAAATCTTAAAGTAATTATTTGCGACAGGGAAGAACCCTTTGTTGCAAAAGGAATATCTTCAATTGAAAAGACGCTGAACGAAGGAGTAGAAAGAAGAATTTTCTCCGGTGAAGAGATGAGGTCGATTTTGTCAAGAGTTAAAGGGACAACAAACCTCGGAGAACTGATAGAATGCGATCTGGTCATTGAAGCAATCTATGAAGACTTCCAGGCCAAGTCCGAACTTTTCAGGAACCTAAGTAATATCGTTAATGATGATTGCATTGTCGCAACAAACACCTCATCATTTTCAGTGACTGACTTGTCTGAGAGCATAATTCATCCGGAAAGATTCATAGGTCTGCATTTCTTCTATCATGCAGCGAAGAACCGACTTGTAGAAATCATTCCCGGAATGAACACTTCTAATGCTACAATCGCTGCATCAGAATTGTTCTGCCAAAGAGCAGGCAAAGATGCGATTTTCAGCAAAGATGTTTTTGGCTTTGCAGTAAACAGGTATTTTGTACCGTGGCTGAATGAAGCAGCAAGATTGTTTGAAGAAGGCATTGCATCAATGAACGAGATTGAATCAGAGTGTATGCGGCTCTTCGGTATAGGCATGGGACCGTTTGCTTTAATGAATGCAACAGGTATAACAGTTGCTTACCATGCAGAAAAGACATTGGAACAATTCGGCGGATTTTATAAGGTCACCAATGCGCTGAAAAAGCAGGCAGAGTCCGGAGAGCTATGGATTCTTGACTCAGAACAAAGTGCTTCTCAAAATTCCGGCATGATAAGAGAGAGAATGCTTGGATTAGTATTTTGTGTATGTGCTCAGATGCTTGAAGACAATATTTGTTCTGCGAAGCATCTCGACAGGGGCGCAAAAGTTGGATTGAGGTGGAGGAAAGGACCGGTTGAACTAATGCAATCTGCAGGTAAAGATGAAACAACGAAGCTTATTAGAAATATCTGTGAAAGATATTCGATGAAAATGCCTCTGATCCCGGAAGATAATACAATGAGCTCAGAGTCTGTTTGTCTTGAAGTGGTGAATGAATCTGCTGTGATTACTTTTGACAGTCCCGAGACCATGAATGCACTCAGTGAATTGACAATGAGAGAGCTCTCAGAGAAATTTGATAAAGCCGAGGCTGATACTTCTGTCAAGAGGATTTTTATAACAGGAAGCGGTAAAGCATTTGTTGCAGGTGCAGACATAAAATTCTTTGTGAAAAATATTAAGTCAGACAACATCGCAAAGATTGTCTCCTTTACTGAGTTTGGACAGAAGCTGTTTGCAAGAATTGAAAATTCTTCCAAACAAGTGATAGCAGTTGTAAACGGCCTGACACTTGGTGGCGGTCTGGAACTAGCTCTTTGCGCAGACTTGATACTGACTTACCCGAAGTCCCAATTTGCATTTCCTGAGACAGGAATAGGAATTTACCCCGGTCTCGGAGGAACTCAAAGGACTTCAGCAAGAACCGGCAAAGGCATAGCAAAGTACCTGATACTTACAGGTGCTATGATTTCTGCAACAGAAGCTGTAGAGACAGGGCTTGCAGATAAATTAATTGAGCCGGATGATTTGGAAGGATACTTGTCAGGTGATTTAGAACTACCTGACAGGCAGAAGAAGGCTGTTAATGAAAAGTGGAACAAGTTGGGAGAGTTATTTGAAAATCATTCACTTGATGAATTATTGGCTATAGCATCTGATCCGGATGCAAAGAAGATTGTAAATAAAATTTCAGCCAAGGCACCGGTTGCTGTTAGGTTGGCAGATAAGCTTATAGAAGCAGGCGCAGGATATGAATCGGAACTTCTGCATCTTGAAGAAATATTTTCCACGCAGGATGCACTTCTGGGGCTCACGTCAATTGGCAAGAAAGTTGAATATACTGGAAAATGAATCCGGCTGAGAATGTAGAGGCTGTTATATTATCAGGAGGCTATTCAACAAGGATGTCTTCTCACAAGGCATTCCTGCCTGTCATAAATGGAATGAGTGCTATCGAATATCTGGTGCATACATATTTAGATGCGAAAGTGTCAAGTGTGGTTGTAGTTGTAAACTCAGATATTAAGCTAGAGTCGGAAAAAGTTTTGGAAAGAATTCAGGACAGGGGAAAAGTGTCAATACATGTAAATCCGCATTCTGAACTTGGGAGATTCAGTTCAATACGTTTTGGACTTGCGACCACTTCATCCGGAAAGTGTTTTCTTCAAAATATAGATAATCTCTTTATATCAACAAGATTGTTGGATGCATTGAAGCAAGCAATTAGTAATGGAGATTATTCAGTGCCTGTATTCAAGGGAAGACACGGTCATCCGATTCTTTTAAGCAGAACTGTAGTTGATCATCTGCTCACAATAGATGCCGCTTCAGGAAATCTGAGGGATGAACTGAGGCAATTTGAAGAAAGGTGCATTGAATGGAATGAGCCGGGAATACTTGCCAACATAAACTCTGATGAAGACTACAAACAATTTAGCAAAGAATTGCTTTCAGATGATATTTCCGAAGTTGAGGCAGCCGGATAATGAAAAGCATATTCAAAAGACTGTCCGAAGCAGAAGTCTGCGGAAAGTCTGCGGCAGTATGCATAGTAACGGAAACTCACGGATCAACTCCTGCCAAAGCAGGAGCAAAAATGATTGTCTATGAAGACGGAAGTTCTGAAGGTACAATTGGCGGAGGCAATCTCGAAAGCAGAGTCATTGAAGATGCAATCAATTCAATTGCTGAAGGCAAAGCAGGGAATTTTGTGCACAATCTTACGCGCGACCACAATATGTGCTGCGGCGGTAAGGTTTGCATTTATATTGAGCCTGTAAAGAAGATGAAAAAGCTTATTCTGTTTGGAGCCGGTCACATTGGAACACAAATGAGCAGATTTGCTGTGCAACTTGGATTTGAAGTATATCTGGTTGATGAGAGAGAGAATATCTTCAGAGATACGGATTCTGAGCAAATCAATATAGTTGCAGCAAGGCACAGAGATGCAATAGATACTTTAGAGTTTGATGATAACACGTATGTCTTCATTTGCACTCATCTTCATGAATACGACAGAGATATACTCGCAAACTGTATGAGACTTCCTCACAAATATATTGGTATGATTGGAAGCAGGAGAAAAGTGGAAGTGACAAAAAAACTTTTTCTGCAGAATTCATTAGCGACAGAAGAACAACTTGAAGAGATAGATATGCCGGCCGGCATTGACATTGGTGCTGTAACACCTGCAGAAATTGCATTGAGCATTTTAGCACGTATCATTGAAAAAGGAAGTGATGAGAAAACTCAAAATACAAGTAAGTATTCCTTAATGCACTTTAGTGAATGTAAGGATCTCGCATGAATAAAAGAGCAGTGATAGTAACAGGTGCCGGCAACGGAATCGGAGAAATGATTGCAAGGCGGCTTGCATCTGATGGATTTTTTGTTGGACTTGCAGACATTGATGAAGTATCAGGAAAGAGAGTAGAGTCAGAAATCGGAGAAGACCGCTCCGGTTTTTTCAGGGCAGACATCAGCAAAGAAAATGATGTTTATGAACTGTTCAGGAGAGTAGCGGAAAGAGCAGGCAATGTTTATGCTGTTGTGAACAATGCAGGGATAATCAGAGATAATCTGATATGGAAAATGAGTCTCGAAGATTTCGAGTCAGTAATAAGTATCAATCTCAAAGGAACATGGCTTATGTGCCGGGAAGCTGCAAAGTTAATGAAGGCACAGATGTCAGGAAGAATAGTAAATATTTCATCCAGGGCACTCTTGGGTAACAGGGGACAGACTAATTATTCTGCTTCCAAGGCGGGAGTTATTGGGATGACAAGGGCACTTGCACTGGAATTGGGGAAATATGGAGTCACAGTTAATGCCGTTGCTCCCGGACTAATAGACACACCTCTCACGCAGGGGCTTACACAGGAAACTCTGGAGAAATTGATCAACGCACAACCGAACGGAAAGATGGGAAGACCTGAGGATATTGCCGGGGCAGTCGCCTTTTTGGTTTCTGAGGATGCGGGATTTATAAACGGTCAAACTATTTTTGTTGATGGGGGAAAAAGCATAGGAGCTTCTGCATGAAAAATTCAATCATCAAATAAATTTATGAAACTTCTGAAGTTAAGAATAAACGGAGTAACCCGTGAAATCTCGATTGAAGAACATGATAGCCTTGCTACTGTCATAAGAGAAAGATTGGAGCTTACCGGAACAAAGATAGGATGCGAACAGGGGAGTTGCGGTGCATGCACTGTGCTTGCGGACGGTGTGGCATTACAGAGCTGTATAGCTCCGGCAATGAGATTTGAGGGTTCAGAAATAACTACGATAGAAGGCATATCATCAAACAACGAACTCCATCTTCTTCAAAGAAAATTTATTGAGAAGGGCGCGATACAATGCGGCTTCTGCACTCCGGGCATGGTAATGACTTCATACGATTTCATAAGAAATAATCCCGATGCGACTGTGGATGATATCAGAGAAGCACTGTCGGGAAATCTTTGCAGATGTACCGGCTACAAGAAAATAATTGAGGCCGTTGCTGAGACTCTGCACGGTATGAAGGACAGTTCACCCGCTTCAAACGGATTGCAGGAAAGTAAGCATATAGTTGGAACCGGAAGACCATACATCGAAGCAGAAAAAAAAGTTAAGGGTAGTGCCGAGTATTCGGACGATATCAAGTTCAAGAACGCACTGCATTGTAAACTTCTTAGAAGTACACATCCTCATGCTGTCATTGAAAGTATTAACATTAGTGCAGCAAAAGAACTTGACGGGGTCAGATATGTAATGACAGGCAGTGAACTTCCTGCAACGTTTGGCGTACTTCCAATCTCACAGGATGAGACTGCACTAGCTGTCGGCAAAGTTCGGTACATCGGCGAAATAGTTGCTGCGGTTGCAGCTGAAAGTGAAGAGATTGCACGAAAGGCGTGCAGTATGATTAAAGTTAGCTACAAACCGATACGTTCATTTCTGGAAATTGAAGAATCTCTTTTCAGCATAAATGAAAATGAGAAGATACATCCCGAAACACGGTTCGACAACAATCTGCACAAGCAGGCAGAATTGAATTTCGGAGATGCAGATGGTGGGCTCAAGATATCGGAGCATCATTCTGAAATGGATTTTGAATTTGAAGGGGTCACCCATGCCTTTACCGAACCTCACGCAGCTACGGCTTATTGGGATGAGAACGGACTTACTCTGATAACTGCAACACAAGTGCCTCATTATCTTCACAGGGCGTTGTCAAAAGTGCTTGAAGTTCCTTTAGGCAGGATAAGAGTTATCAAACCCTATGTAGGCGGAGGATTTGGGGGAAAGAGTGATCCTTTTCCGCATGAGATAATTGTTTCATATCTTGCGATGAAGACAGGCAGACCTGTAAGAATAAGATTCTCAAGAGAAGAGGTGTTTATTAGCAATCACGGAAGGCATCCTACTAAAATGAAAATGGAACTTGGCTGCGATTCGGAAGGGAAGCTTAATGCAATGAAGGCGGAGATATTGATAGACGGCGGGGCCTATGCAAGTTTTGGAGTAGTGACTTCTTATTATAACGGTGTGCTTCTTCAAGCTCCGTATAAGCTTGAGAACTTTGCTTTCAGGACCTCAAGAGTTTATACCAACAAACCTCAAAGCGGTGCCATGCGAGGGCATGGTGCTGTGAATTCCCGATTTGCCATCGAAACCCTTCTGGATGACCTTGCAGAGAAAACTAATACTGATCCTTGCGATCTGAGACTCAGAAATTTTCTTGAACCTAATACAATGACGGTTGGACATTACAGGATAACTTCAAACGGCAGCAAGGAGTCACTCATGAAAGTTGTTACTGATTCAGACTGGAGGAATAAATACCGTAAGCTTCCGTTTGGTAATGGGATTGGTATTGCATGCGGATTCTTCATAAGCGGAAGCGCACTGCCGATATTAAGAAATGAATTGCCTCAGTCAGTTGTGCATCTGAAACTTGACTTTGACGGCAGAGTGCTTGTGAGTTCCGGTGCAAGTGATATTGGTCAAGGTAGCGACACAATGTTAGCAATGATCGTGGCAGAGACTTTGGGTATATCTATGGAAAGAATATTTGTAATTGCAGGCGATACATTGATTAATCCGGTTGACCTTGGAAGTTATTCAAGCCGGGTTACTTTCATGGCGGGAAATGCTGCACTAATGGCAGCAACAAAACTAAAGGAAGAGATTACAAAAGCTGTGCAAAGAGTGAGTGGCCTGGATACAGAGACTCTGATTTTTAGCGACGACAATGTTTACTCCCAAGAGGGAAACCTCAGACTAAGTTGGATGGAAGCTACAGAAGCCGCTACTGCAGGCAGGGGTGCATTAACGGTAAGCGGTCATTACACATCGCCTAAACTTGGAGGGAATTTTAAAGGAGCCGGTGCCGGGTTAAGTCCGTCTTATAGCTTTGGGGCGGTTGCTGCTCAGGTTAATGTAAACATTGACTCGGGAATAGTAACCGTAGAAAATATATGGGGCGCACATGATTGCGGCAGAGCCATTAACCCGCTCGCTGTTGAAGGGCAACTCGAAGGATCTTGGCACATGGGAATGGGACAGGCAGTTAGCGAACAGTTGAGATATTTCAACGGACTGATACTGAATTCAAATTTTATTGACTACAAAATTCCAACTTCTCTTGATGTGCCGTACATTAAGACTAATATAGTTGAAACGAATGATCCGGAAGGACCATTTGGCGCAAAGGAATGCGGTGAAGGTGCATTGCATCCAGTAATACCGGCTATTGCAAATGCAGTTTATGATGCAGTTGGTGTGAGGATCACAAAACTTCCAATCTCTCCGGAGACGATCCTGGAATTTTTCAATGCGAGAAAAGACAGAACCGAGAACCAAATTCTGACAAACATTATCTGATTAAATGGAAAGCCAATCAAAATATTTTAAACCGGAATGTATCGAAGATGCACAGGAGACAGCAAAAAGTCTTGGAACCAATTTCAGATACGTAGCCGGAGGAACAGATGTAATGGTCAACAGGCATCAGGGGAATGAAAAGTGTGAGACTCTGATTGACTTGACAGCCATTAAAGAATTGAAGCAAATATCAAAGGGAGAAAAATTTCTTTCGATAGGTTCACTTGTAAATCTTGAGGAACTTTGTAAGAATTCAGATATCGCCAATGAATTTCCTGTCCTCTGTGATGCTGCTAAATCAGTCGGTTCACCACTGATTAGAAAATGGGCAACAATCGGAGGAAATCTGCTTTGTGAAAACAGATGCATATATTATAATCAGTCGGAATGGTGGCGCGAATCAGTTGGCTATTGTCTTAAATGCGAAGGAAGCATCTGCATTGCTACCGGCAGTAAGAAGTATTGTTATTCAGAATTTATATCTGACACTGCTCCGGCACTCATAAGCGTTGACGCAATGATTGAAATAGTTGATAACGGAGCAAGCAGAATTGTGCAACTTGAGGACATCTACACCGGTGATGGAAAGCAACCAAGGAATCTGAAAGATTCTGCATTGATCAAAGCTGTACTTCTTCCACTGAGTTACGGTTATGAGTCGGTTTTCAAGAAACTGCGAATCAGAAAAAGTCTTGACTTCACATCACTTACAACGGCTGTTTCATCAAACTGCAACGGCAAGCTTAAAATTGCCGCCTCAGGTATTGATCCCAAACCTGTTGTAGTAGAAGGTACGATCAAGAGTGATAAAGAAGAACTGATAGCCAGAGTCTTGTCTAAATCCAGAGCAATAAACAATGAAATGTTCACTCGGAAATACAGAAGGGAGATGGTAAGAAACTTCCTTTCCAACAGTTTCGAAGAACTTGGAATAGGGGATTTGGGGGAGTAATGAAAACTCCGGTTACAATTTTTTCTTCACAAATTCACATGTGTATTGACGAGCAAGGAGAAATACTTAACTGAGTCTAACATTGATTCCATAGCTGATTCATTGCTTGGAAGAATATCACAACTTACAGATCTGCATCAACTTCCTGAGTTAACAGGTACATCAGCACTGCTAATTATTGACATGCAGGATTACTTTCTTGATGAAGAATCGCATGCCTATGTGCCATCTTCAGGAACAATCATCCCACGTATTGTCAGACTTGCTGAAGCATATCAGAAGTCAGGTAACCCTGTCATCTTCACCAAACATATAAACACAAACTCGAACGCCGGGATGATGAAAAACTGGTGGAGAGACATAATAACGGTGGATAATCCCTCTCACAATATTTCAAGTGCTTTTAGAACTTCAGATGGGCTGGTAATTGAGAAGAGCCAGTATGATGCTTTTCTCGGAACAGATCTGCATGGAATTCTGAAGAAGCTTGAAGTTAAGAGCGTTGCGATAACAGGTGTGATGACAAACCTGTGCTGTGAAGCTACTGCAAGATCAGCCTTTGCGCGGGGATATGAAGTTATAGTGCCCGTTGATACAACTGCTGCTTATAATCTTCAGTTTCATTTCTCATCACTCTTGAATTTAGCTTATGGCTTCGCTTATGTTCCTCATTCGATTGAGCTGATAAATAAAATGTCATCTAACCGATGATACATGAAGTAGCTGTTATCGGAGCAGGTCCTGCAGGTATTGCGTGCGCAATTCAACTCAAGCGTTCAGGAATTCACCCCATTGTATTTGAGAAGAACAGGATTGGCGGGATGCTTTACGAGGCAAATCTGGTTGAGAATTATCCGGGGTTTCCGAATGGTCTTCCCGGAAATGAGCTTGCTAATCTTATGAAAGTACAGTTTGAATCCGAATTTGTTGAGACAGTGTGTGAAGCTGTAAACAATGTCGGATTTTCGAAAGGATTATTTGAAATCAAATTCTCTTCGGGATCAGTTTTTTCGAAGATACTGGTGGTTTCAACAGGCACAAAACCGAAACTCCTAAGAGGCATCAAAGGAAATAGAGATCTAATCTCTTATGATACAGAAATGATCCATGATCAAAAAAAAAAGACCATGGCTATAATTGGCGCAGGAGACTTAGCTTTTGATTATGCGCTGAGATTTGGACGGTTCAACAGCATCTTTCTTCTAAACCGCTCGGCAAAAGTAAGATGCATTGAACTTCTCAGACGCAGAAGCGAAAACCTAAGTGAGTTCAATTATTTCGAACAGATTAAAGTTAACGGTGTTACGAAAGAAAACAACGGCAAGATAATACTTGATTGTGTACACAATGGAAAAGTCATATTTCTTGAAGTGGATTATGTTATAGGCGCAATAGGCAGAGAGCAGAATGTTGAGTTTTTTTCAGATAAAGCAGCGGCAAAAATGAAGGTACTCAAACAAGACAGAAGACTGTTCATCATAGGCGATGCAGCTAATGGCAAGTACAGGCAATCTTCTATTGCTGCCGGCGAGGGAGTAAAGACAGCAATGATAATAAGATCAAAAATATTAAAAACAGAATGGAAGTAATTGGGAAGTCCGGCATAGAACGACTGGCAACTGTTTATCTTGCTACCACGAATAATGGCAGGTATCTTGAATTTGTAGAATCCCTTCAGCCACCTCATCCCATTGAAGACAAATGGGTGTTGATAATTTCAGTGCTGTACGGTTGCCCTGTCCGCTGTTTAATGTGTGATGCCGGAAGTGACTATCTTGCAAAGGTAAGTAAGGATGACATGTTTGCACAGATTGATCATTTGTTCAATGAAAAACTGTGCGGGAATGTTTCCGGTATTAAAAAGCTCAAGATCCAGTTTGCAAGAATGGGAGACCCTGCATATAACACCGAAGTTCTAGATGTCCTTGAAGAATTTCATCTGCGATATTATGCACCCGGATTTTATCCATCAATCTCTACCATTGGTCCAAGTGGCAGAGAAGTATTTTTTGAAAGGCTTGCCTCAATCAAACGTGATAAGTTCAATGATGGCAGAATACAGTTCCAGTTTTCTATTCACGCTACCGACTCGGCTGCAAGAGATAAACTGATTCCAGTGCGAAAGATGAGTTTGAAAGAAATGTCGGATTTTGGTGAACATTTCCTGGATAAGGGAGATAAAAAGATCAGTCTAAATTTCGCTGCATCTAATGAGTTTAAAATTGACCCCCGGATCATTTCAGATCTATTTGATCCTCTCAGATTCATTATTAAACTCACTCCGCTAAATCCCACATACAACAGTAAAGAAAATTCAATTACATCTTTATTCAGGAGCTCGGAAGATCCGAGCTGCAGAACATTGTCCGAAGAATTTCAGCGTTACGGATTCGATGTAATAGTAAGTATTGGAGAATCTGAAGAAAACCAGATCGGCAGCAATTGCGGACAATTTATTAAGACTTATCTTGGCAAGGATTATGACCTGAAGGATGGTTACGGTCAGTTAAGCAAATAATCAGCGGCTCAAAAACCCGGTCTCACAAATTGACAAGCCGAAGATTATTTCCAATTGGCTCTAATCAACCGGAAATCAGAAAATAAAAATTACAAGCAGAACTTTTGTGAAGCAAGGGATTGTATTTTGGATATTGAAGCACTTCAATTCAAAGGATTTTCCTGATTCTTTTTGTAAGCGGATGCAGAAATATCAGTATTGCTCTTACCCAATCAGGTCTTTGTTCATCGAGTCGTGCATCGAAATCCCAGTCGCTTTCTGATATTCTTTCCTTCATTACTGCGGGATGACTTTCATTGAATCGCTTCAGATTTCCCATGTCATCATAATTCTCGTATTGTGAAATATTCTTTTCTGCTGTTTCTCCCTTTGTATAGAGCAACTCAAAATCTTTCCTCTTCTTAATGAGCCGTTCCGGCGGTCGAACCCAACCGTAATGATAGATCTCGGCATCAATATCCTTTGCTTTGATCTTGCTCCCATCCTTATGCCTGAAATCCATTGCGTCACCCCAAGAAACAATATCCTCATGCCTTCTGACTATTCTGACTTCTTTGATATACCAGTTTCTGTAATTATCCTGAACGTAATCGTAACTTCCGTAAAAATGCTTGTACTTAAACCGGAGACCCTCCACCTTTTTCTTATGGAAGTTCTTCTTCATTTCTTCTCTTACAACATCATGGTATTTCTCATGCAGAATTTCATCAGACTGTATGTAAAACAGCCAGTCGCCGCTGCATTGTGTCATTGCACGGTTTGTCTCTACAGACAAGACTCTTCCACCGTCTAAAGTCATATCCCAATCACTCTCAATTATCTTAATCCTGTCGTCTTTTATGGCTTTGATTATTTCGAGAGTTTGATCGTCTGACTTGCCAACATTGATAACAAATTCATCACAAAGGGGGAGTATCGAAAGAATTGCTTCCTTGAAGGGATAGGCGTAAATGATTCCGTTACGTATTATCGTGAATCCTGAAATTTTCACATTTGCCCTATTGCTTCAACACAGATTGGTTAGATGAAATTATCATTGCAGAAAAAACAAGAGCCGCTGATCATTGCAGTCAAATCATATACCTCACTAAAACTTGACTTAAGTAGACCTTTTCTGCTGATCGGGTTCAGTCTCAATTGCAATAATATTCTATGAGTATGAACTATTTTGCAACTCTCAACTTGCAACTCACAATTCTCAACTCACACCTCACAACTCATCTTACGACTGCAAGTTTCTGCACAATAGATTGAGTCTCGCCTGATCCTTTAATGATGAGTTTGTAAATGTAAGTTCCGTTTGCCACCATGTCACCATCATTATCCCTTCCATCCCATTCTATACTGTTGTAGCCTATCGCAGCCGAAAACTTAATATCCTTAATTTTCCTGCCTGCAATTGTATAAATTCCCAATGTCATTTCATCAGGAGTTTCAGCACCGGCGATATTGAACACAAATGCAGTGCGGTCCTTCATTGGATTCGGAAAATTATAAAGCTCCGTTACCGAGAGAATATCGCTCACATTAACATCAAGACTTATCGAATCTGCTGCGTTCATTTCATTCATGAAATGTACTGACAATCTGTTTAAACCGTTTGTCAATGTTGGATGAAATTTCATTCCGTTTGAAAGTTCATTTGATGATTTTGGCAATTGCTTTGGGACAGACTTGCTGTCGCTCAAATTCAATTCGCCGTCATTTGGTGAAACAACCAAGCCATTGATCCGGAATATCAATTCATTGACACTTGTTTTGGAAAGCAAATTCTGAGTTGGTGCATTGAACTCAATTATTATCTCGGGATTTGATCTTACCATTTCACCGCCTGATAATGGCTTGCCGTCACTGTACATCCTTACAAAAGGGGAGTTGCTTATTGCATTTTGTGTAACACTGAATTTGTATGAATTGTTGTAAGTGTAAAATTCATTTTGCCCACTAAGTGGCACTACTTCAATGATCAAAGGAATCTTGTTGTCTCCCTTTGTCCTGTAATAAGGCATTATGAACTTTGCCGTAATACTTGCTGAACTGTCAACAGGTAGAAATACGTTTGCGGTATCTGAATCAATGAGATTGGAAGTTGACATTGATGTCTTATATGTGTTCACAAGGATTCCGAACACATCAGAATATCCGGCATTGCTGCAACTAAACTTTGCTTTGAGCTCTTGTCCTGCGCTCAATGCCGTATCACTCAACTCAATGCTTGCGCCATCAAGAACTATTTCTGCCGGCAAAGTATGTTCAACCTTGAGTGAATTCAAAACTGATGATTCAAATCCGGTGATCGTATCAATGTTTATCTTTGCAATGAGATTCAGGTAAGGAAATTGTCCGGCACTTATGGAGCTTAAATCTGTAAACTCATTTGTGGTAACATTATTTAACAAAGAAGTCTGCGAGCCGTTTATGTCTACTCCAAAAACATCGAAGCTGACTGTACTTCCGGGCATAGGATCAATTTGCCAGGAGAAGTTTTGCCAGGCTGAAGACGGTCCCAGTAGATTGTTTACGGTTCCGGATGTTTTCATGTAGGTAGTTGTTATGCTGCTCTGAGATTCTCTCCATCCTGCTGAGCCGGTGTATTTGAAATATTGTTCCGAAACGCCTGAAGGAGCAGCTCCGATGTATCCGATGAAACTCCATGTGTCAAAGTAACCGAACTTATACATGCTGTCGATCTTTGTGCTGCCGAAAGATTTGATCTTTTGTTTAACAGTTGCAGTAAGTGGTTGAACAAGACTGTAATCCACGTAAGAAGCATTCAGTGCCATTAAATAGTAAGTCGAGTCAAATGTGTTTAGAAAGTTGAAAACTGAATCCATTGAAGACTGGTTGAATAGCTTGAAGTTTTTCAGCTCTATGATCTGTCCGTTTACTCTTCTGACTTTAACCATGTTCAGCCCGGGACTCCTTCCGCCATCATAATTGATTGCCTTGTCATTCACGCTGAAGTTCGAAATCTCCGCGCCGCTGCTTCCCATCGATCTTACGTAAAGGTTCAGCGGCAATTCGGCAAGAGCTATACCTGTATCAGAGAGAACAGTTGCAAAGAGATCTTCAATCGGAAATTGAGTCTTGTCAGATTTGCGCAATGCAACATTTACAATGTTGTTATCGGTATTGCCGCCGGAAACAGACTTCGAAGAATTTCTGCCGTAGACATTCTCAGGAGAATAACTGAAACTTCTTGCATTTGTCCAGCCGGTGCTGTCTGAAGTGATAACGGCATTTGTTCTCCAATAATAAACTACGGTTGAATCCAAAATCGGTATCGCCGTCTTGAATTTTGTAACAACCCCCGTAATGTTATCATTCATGAAAGTCATCATCAAAGGCGACTGAAAAGTGAGTGAAGTATCAAGTTGCAGGATCACTTTCACACTGCCTTGATCTGTGATAGGATTTAGTCCTGTAAATTCAATGCTGTCAGTTCTAACCATCTCAAATTCTACCGGTCTCATCTGCACAAATGAATTGTTCTTCATTGGTATGTCGATATCAAGCGTGTTGTTTGTCTCGTCTTCGGCAGTCACCCAGTTGTCTTTATCAAGTTCAACGTGGACTGAATAATTCTGAATTGAATCGAGTCTGAATGAAAATCTTACAGAATCAGAATACTTGAATGCCCTTAATACAGTATCATAACTTTGAATAGTTGTGTTATTGAGTTTCAGTGAGAATCCGATTTTGCACGAATCAGAATGCAATCCAAAGTTGAATGGATACGCTGTAAGAGTAACGGATTGGTTTAGCGATGGGAATTCATCTGAAAGTCTGTAACCATTGCCGTTTATATGAAACTCCGGAGTGACAGGCAAAGCAATTGTTACGGCAGGATCACCCATGAGTCCATAGCAATTAATGGTATGGCGCGCAACAGATCCTACAGAGTCATATGCAATCTTTGATTTTCCGTACTTAATTATATCACCGGTTCTTCTTAACGTGTCACGTGCAAAAGCTTTATAAAGATAATCCTGAAACAGATTGCCCGAATACACGAAACCCCAGCCGGTTGATCCAAGAAAACCGATCGCACCTTTGTTGTTCATAGTAACAAACTTCTCTCCGAAAATTCTTGCAGTATTATCTGCTGTCTTTCCTGTATAACAAGTCATGCTCCATACAAAAGGAAGCTTACCGCTGTTTGCCAGAGTCGAAGGTTCCTGCATTGCATCTTCCCAATTCTGATAGCCTGCATGCCCCTGAAAGTTGACAAGTAAGTCTCCGTTGTTTATATCCCTTCTGACAGAATCTTTATAGTTGTACGTGACAGTTGTTGTGTTGTCAATTCTGAATGCCTTGTGTTCATTTGCTGAGAGGGGTGGAGGAATAACATAGTTGTTAATGAATGGGGTTATCAGTGACTGGTTGAATTGCTGATCTTCAACGGTGCCTCCGCCCACAACAAAGAGAACATTCTTCATCCAGCTTTCGGGACTCTTGCTTTCGTACATAATAATATTATCAACCATTGCCTGTGCTTCGGTAGTTGTATATACCGGCATTCTTCCGACGGCTACCTGATCAAGATATGCGAACGCTCCAAAATTGTAGTTAGCAAAGTAGCTGTCTGTTGTAGGATATCCGAAGACCGGTACAAGGTTCTTTTCGTAAATGGTTGAGAGAGAATTTTTCTTTGGGTCAAAAGATCCTCTTCCAAAAAGGCACAAGTACTTGAATCTAGGAGTAGTCCAGTTATTGTAAACATGTTTCCCGAATTGCCTGACTGCCACAGGACTCTCCATGCCATAATTAAAGATATCATAGATGTCTCCGATCTTTACTTTTGAGACTCTGAAACCGTCATGATTTGTTCTATAGTCGGCAAGCTGCTGCACCTGCGATTCGAACAACGGATTATAAACGATCAGATAGTCAGTTCCGTTGGATGAGGATACAAGATCAGGGACTTGTCTTTGAACAATGCGGAATGGTTTCTTAGTTATTGTGCCATTATATACTTCAAGCTTTGCGTTTCCGTTGGCTGTAAACATAAGTGTGTCCGCGGAAGCAGAATACAAACTTATCCTTTTGCTATTCTTTACGTCATAGATAAACAAAGGAGCTGCAACTGAATAACCTGAAAGAGTGAACTGCTTTGAAGTTGTGTCGGAACCGGCAAGCGATGCAGAGACCTTTGCTCCTCGAAACCTGAATGTCTGAGGTACTTTGATGTCTATGTAATCTAGATATGTATGCCCGTCGTAACCTGTAACCTGATAGTAGATGTTGACTTGATTCACTGAGCCGGAGTTCAGAATAGAGCTCGAAAACGTAACAGTAGAATTGAATCTTGTCAGGTCATTCTTTACTACGTCTGCAACGACATTTGAGTTTACATAAATGATTATTCTGTGTTCGTTAAAGACGCTGTAAGTAAGGTCTGCAGGATATGCAAAAAAATTCAACGTGCAATTCTCAGGAGTTACAGGGAGATTTGGAGTAGAGAAAGTATCTGTTAGAAATAATCCGTTATACATCTTAGACCAGTACCATCCCTCGCCCTGAAACATTTCATTATTGAAAAACCTGTAATCGGTTGAGCCCATTGATTCACCTTGAGAGTAAACCTTATCCTTTTCAAAATGAAATCTCTCAGAGAAAGTAAGTGATGCGTATGGATCTGTTACTGAGTAATCCGATTCCTGATATCTTAAACCATTGCTGCCATCCCATCCAATCCAATACACGTTTGTATCCGAAAAGAGATTGTAGAATTCATCCTTCTGATAAAAGATCGTGTTGTCAACTGTGTAGTAATTAGTCGGACCACCATAATTTCTTGTGCCGTAAAAATCGAGATAATCTCCTGCATCAAAGACACCGTTGCTTTCGCCCTGGAAGTAAATTGGTATCTCAGTTCCCTTATTGTAAACTTTTACCGTTCTTGGATCGATGTTAGCTGTATTGATCCCGGCATTTGTGAAATCTGTCCTGCTGATCCTGTACATTGCATCATCAATTACAAACAGCTTCAGATATGTCTTGTTTGGTGTGATCCACGAGAAATTTTGCGAGTAACCCGACTCTGCAATGAATAGCAGAACTGCTATTGCTAAAATCTTAAAATATGAAATTGTCCGGTTGTTGATGTTGCAGTTATTATGATTAGTCAACATTAGATTTTCAGATTGTTTCATTTTACACTCCTTACTGAATAAGCATTGCTTGGGTTTTGCAGGTATTGCATGAAGCTGATATATGAAAGACAAGGGAGCTGTCTCCCTTGTCTCCTCTAATTGAACTTTATGAAAGAAATTATGAATCAATTTCCCGTGAGTTACTTCATCAGGACCATTTTCTTTGTGGTAACAAAGTTACCGGATTCAAGTTTGTAGAAATACATTCCGCTTGAAAGTTCAGAACCGCTGAATGTAACTGTATAGAAACCTGCCGGCTTTGATTCATTAACCAGTGTCATGACTTCTTTTCCAGTATTGTCATATATCTTCAATGAAACAGGACCTTCATTTGAAATGCCATAGACAATAGTTGTTGTCGGATTGAAAGGGTTAGGATAATTCTGAGCGAGACTGAATTTCTCAGGCAAGCCTATAGTCACAACGCCGTTCAGTTCAAAATATTCAAAATTACCATTGTAATCAATTTGTTTTAATCTGTAGTTATATGCGCCTGAATTCAGATTCCTGTCATTGAATGAATATTTGACGGCATTTGCAGAATTACCGGTACCATTGACAAAGCCAATATTAATCCAATCTCCGCCGGAATTTCTCTCAACAGCAAATCCGGAATTGTTTGACTCCATAGTCGTTGACCAGAACAACGATACATTGTTGCCTGTAACGTTAGATGTGAAAGAAGACAATTCCACCGGAAGAGGATTATCCCATTCAATTCTGCAGAGTGCAATGTTTGGGATCGGGCATGCATCATGTCCATAGATTGAGATTCTCTGATTAAAACAATTTACCCAGCAATTAATATCAATATAGTGACCCGGTTCATTTAAACAGTAATAAGTTTCCTGATAATCACATGTATCTGCTTGTTTCGAGATCATGGTAAATCTTATTGCAATGGAATCTGCAGGAGTTCCTATTATATAAGCCGGAGGATAAATGACTTCATAACGGAAATCATGGCATATAGTTGAATCCCAATTAATGCCAACAGAATCAAAGGTTACGCAATCATCTTCAATTTCTGTCATAGTAGCATAGAATTCCAGTGTCCATGGGTCGCACGGATCAACAGGAATAAAAGGGTTTGCTCCACAGAACGTTCTCCTGAATATTGTATCTTGAGAGTATTCGTATATATATCTGCCTTGTTGATTTGGACCTGTTGCATCGGGATGGTTTATGACTCGAACGCGCGGAACATCAGGATCGCAATCACATACAAGCTGTGCTGTTGCATTTGCAGGAATAAATGATGCGATCATTAAAACTAATGCGAAACTAAAAAACAAGTTTGAAAACGTTTTCATCGTTTTTCTCCTTCTTGTTTAAATTGCATCACAAGAAACAATATCAAATAGAATAACTATCTGACCGGATTTTCAAAATGAATGATCAGTCTTTTTGAAGTTCATTCCTTGTAATTGAAATAATGGGTTAAGAGTAAATAAAGAACCTATGGCACCAACATTTTTGCGGGGAACCTCCTTCCTTTTGTTGAATAGACTATCTGTTTATAAAAGATGTTGATTCTTTAAAGCTAGTAAAAACACTTCAAATTCTAAAATTACATAGGCAATACTTGAGCCAATCAAAATTAAGAAAAAAACTTTGAAATAGCTAATGTTTTTTACTTGAGTCAAAAAATCCCCAAAACCAATGGGGCAAATATCTACAAGGCGGGAATATTTTCCTGCTGTAATTTAAAATTCCGGCGTCTGATAACTTGTTCAATTTAAACAAAAACAGAAGAGGAGCAAAGGAATTTCTTCCCGTGCTCCTTTTCGTATCATCATATCAATGATCAAATCTTAAGATGCGATCGCATAGTTTACTTCATTAATATCATTCTCTTTACAGATACAAAATTACCGGATTCGAGTTTATAGAAGTAAACACCGCTCGACAATTCCGGAGCGCTGAAAGTTACAGTATAGTAGCCTGCAGTCTTCGGTTCATTGACAAGTGTTCTTACTTCTCTTCCGAGGTTGTCAAAGATCTTGAGCGTTACGGGTCCGCTTGCAGGAACTCCGTAAACGATCGTTGTTGTCGGATTGAACGGATTCGGATAATTTTGGGACAGTGCGAATGTTTCAGGGGTTCCTATTGTAACCATGCCATTCAAATTGAGATATTCATTGTTGCCGTTGAAATCAACCTGTCTTAGTCTGTAGCCATAAAGTCCGCTGTTGAGATTCCTGTCGGTGTAGGTGTAATCAACCGGCAGTGTTGAATTTCCATTACCGTTGACGAATCCTGCTTCTGTCCAAATTCCATCTGCATATCTTTCAACTGCAAATCCTGAATTGTTGACTTCCTTTGCTGTTGTCCAGTTCAGAATTGCATTGTTGCCTGATACTGTTGTGGTGAACGAAGTGAGCTCTACAGGTAATGGTTTGTCCCATTCGATTCTGCAGCATACTATGTTCGGAATCGGACATACATCATGTCCCCAGAAGCACATTCTTTCAAGCAAACAATCATACCAGCAGGTAGGATAAACAACATTGTGCAAGTTGTTTAAACATTCATATGGTGGAGCAGTTTCACGACAGAGTCTGCCTAAAGCATCGGGCTTCGTGCTTTCATGCGGTGTCATCTTAATTTTTACAATTATTGAATCTTCTGAAATCGAGCCCACAGTATATCCAACAGGATATTCGAATTCATATTCAACAAGCTGACATGTATCAGTTCCCCAATTCCAAACAATCGAATCCATTACAACGCAATCAATATCCTCTTCCCAAAGTTTAACTCGAAATTCCAGAACCCATGGATTGCATGGATCAACAGGATCAGTGGGATTGGCACCGCAGTGCAGGTTTCTGAATATTGTGTCATGTGTTGTCTGATAAATGTATCTGCCTTCCATGCCCGGAGTCGGGCAGCAATACCAGGGTATCGTTCCCATTCTTGGTACATCAGGATCACATTGACAATTCTGCGCATTTACATTCGGAATCAAAAAGCAGGTCATGGCAATAGCCAAAACCATTCCCAACAATATCTTTGAAAACGTTTTCATGATTTTACTCCTTTAGTTAAGGTTTGAATCTAATTGAGCAGATACAATAAACAACTTCGCCTGTCATTGAGATCAGGCGTTTTCTGCTCTTTAGGGTTTATTTTGCTTTGATTACAATAATGCGGGGTGAAACTTCAGTTGCATGGCTCCATAATATTGCACCTCCTTTGGAACTGATTTTTGGGGTAAAGATTTCTGAATCTAATTCTGTTGCGTTATTGCTTGTACTACTATATTGCCGCAAATATCAAGCCCCGAAATTATTACTGCAAATCATCATGAAATTGAAACTTTCAAATTTCACTGTATATTTTTTCCACACTTTGAGAGGGGAAGATATCCACACTTAAAATGCAATAAGAGTTGCTGTGATATTTTTGAATCATTGCTGTCCAAAACATTTATGTATTTCGAAAATTCATTAGAAAGCAAGCTGG
>CALEVL010000350.1 GCA_937924675.1 uncultured Ignavibacteria bacterium
TGTGAGGTGTGAGGTGTGAGTTGTGAGGTGTGAGGTGTGAGTTGTGAGGTGTGAGGTGAGAATTGATAAAGCTGTAAAGATGTTCGCTGAAAATGAACACTTCGATTTAATTCATACTTGTTTAAAGTTGTTTGATATTTCTAATTTTTAATTTCTAATTTCTAATTGATCATAGATCTACGAAGCGATACCGGTACACGGCCGTCCCGTGAAATGCTTGAAGCAATGATTCGTGCCGAAACAGGTGATGATGTATTCGGCGAAGATCCCACTGTAAACAAGCTTCAGGATATGTGCGCCGGCCTTAGCGGCAAAGAGGCATCATTGTTTGTAACCTCCGGTGTGCTGGGAAATCAGCTTGCCATAAAGTCGCATACAGACCCGGGTGATGAAGTCATTGTGGAATCGGAGTCTCACATTCTCAATTATGAAACAGGAGCTCCGGCTGTAATATCTTCAGTCCAGCTTCTCCCGGTTCAGGGTATAAACGGCATCATGTCTTTAGAAGATGTTGAGAAACATATTCGTTCTTCCGAATATTATTTCCCTCGCACGCGCTTGATCTGCCTGGAGAATACTCACAATCGCGCGGGAGGAGTTATACTGCCTATCGATTATATCTCCGACATTTCTAAATTGGCAAGGCGATACAATATTCTAACTCACCTGGACGGTGCAAGAATTTTCAATGCGTTTGTTGAGACAGGCATTACTTTGAAAGAATATGCATCGCACTTTGATTCGGTGTCGTTCTGCTTTTCAAAAGGTCTCGGCTGTCCCGTAGGTTCAATTCTTTGCGGTGATAGGGAATTTATTGACAAGGCAAGAAAGTGGAGGAAGATACTTGGCGGAGGAATGAGACAAGTGGGAATACTCGCTGCAGCAGGCATCTATGCGCTCGAGAACAATATCACCCGCCTGAAGCAGGATCACAACAAAGCTATGATATTTGCCGGAGAACTTGCTGCTATTGAACGTATCAAGATCAATCAGGAAAATGCTCAGACCAATATTGTGATCTTCAGTCTTAAGGATACACCGAAAAAAGATTTTCTGGATGAGATGAAAAGCAGAGGTGTGTTGCTTTCTTCGGGAAGTTATGAAAACATTAGAGCAGTATTTCACATGGATGTCACTGAAGAGGAGACTGTACTTGCTATTGAGAAGATTCGTTCAGCACTAAAATGAACTCAGTATCTCCGAAATATTTCTTACATCTTTAATTCTATGCATAGGGAAGTTTGCTATCCTAATCTCACTGTCTTTATACTTTCCGTAACCTGATCCAACAACGTATCCGCTATCCAAAAGCTTTTGCTTTATTTCAGATTGTCTTCCACCGGTCTGTGCAATTACAATTGTTTGTGACCTGATGTTTTTGTCTTTCACAAGCGGTCTCATTGTTGATGAAGAATCAAGCATCGAGTATAACATATTCGCTTTTGTTATAGTCTCTTCCCGCATCTTTTCCTTTCCGTAATCATTGAGGTATTCGCACACCTTGCCCAGCAAGTATATAGCCAGCACGTTCGGCGTTTCTGTATTCTGATACTTCTCCGCATACTCGGCCAGCGAAATGAGATTGTGATAACTTCCGATGTTGTATCCGTTTTGCTTCAGCTCTGCGGCGCGTTCAATGCACTTTCTGTTTACTATTAATACGCCAAGTCCTGCAGGCATGCCGAATCCCTTTTGAACAGAAAAGAATGCAGCATCAACTTTTCTGTAATCTGGTGAGATGAATGGCGCTGAAGTTACTATATCAGTAACAACTATTGCTTCGGGATATTTATCTTTGATCTCGTATATCCTGCTCAACTCTGTTGCAACTCCTGTGCTCGTTTCATTCTGTGTAAAACAAATCATCTCACTGTTGCTCATATCAGGAATATTTGAGAAGTCAAATCCCTTGCCATGCTCAACAACAGTTGCCGTGGAGTTCTTTCCGAGTTCGATTGCCGTCTTAAAAAATCTCTCCGCAAAAGCACCATTAACAAAGTGGTGCGAGTGATTGATCACGCAGCTCTGAACCAATCTGTCCATACATTCTGTAGCAGAGCTCAGAAAGAGTATCAGATTCTCTTCAGGAATATCCATTAGCTTGCGCAAAGCATTGTCGGTTGACTTGTAAATCTCAATAAACTCGTTACTTCTGTGATTTATAGAGCAAACATTATCCCTTAACGCCTGTGCAATTGCTTCGTGAACAACAGGATAAAGCTCAGTCGGTCCCGGAGTAAAATAAATCTTCTTCATCAATAAAGTACTCTGAATTTGATTGTGTTTGGAACCATCTTCAGATCATGAATTACCTGAGGATTGTATTTTTTGCTGATGTCAGTAATTACATATCCGATCAGTTCATTGGTCTTTAGATATTGCCCTGTGATGTTGATGTTATGTCCCGCAAGCACGTTGTTGATCTGCGCAAGTATTCCAGGAACATTTTCATGAATATGTATCAGTCGATGAGCATTTTGCAGTTTAGGCAGCTGCAGTTCCGGAAAATTTACACTGTGAAAAGTATTCCCGCTGTTAATGAAATCAATGATCTTGTTCGGAACGAAGTTGCCGATGTCTTTCTGAGCTTCCTCCGTGCTTCCGCCAATATGCGGTGTGAGAATTACGTTAGGAAGGTTCTGCAAAGGTGAAAGAAAATCTTTCTCTTTAGCTGCCGGCTCATGCGGAAAAACATCTATTGATGCCCCGCGAACTTTACCGCTCTTAATATTTCTGGCAAGTGCTTCAATATCTACCACATGACCGCGACTAAGGTTCAGGAAAATCACACCGTTCTTCATATAGCTGAATGCCTTCTCATTCATGAAGTTAGTATTTTCTTTCCTGCCGTCAATGTGAAGTGTTACTATGTCTGCTTTCTTTAGCAACTCCGGAAGTGTCTGGCATTTTTTTGCATTACCGAGTGACAATCGGTCAACCACATCATAGAAGTAAACTTCCATACCAAGATCCTCCGCAAGAACAGAGAGCTGCGAGCCGATCTTGCCGTAGCCGATAATGCCAATTCTCTTACCTCGTATTTCATAACTGCCGGTGGCGGACTTGTCCCAAACACCATTATGAAGATGCCTGCTCTTATCAACAATATTTCTCATTAGAAGAATTATCTCGCCGAGTGCAAGCTCAACCACACTTCTGGTATTACTGAACGGTGCATTGAAAACCGGTATGCCTTTTCGCAAACATCCGTCGAGATCGATTTGATTTGTCCCGATGCAGAATGCGCCAATTGAGATTAGTCTTTTTGCATGTGAGAGAACTTCTCCGGTTACATTTGTTTTTGATCTAATGCCAAGCACTGAAACATCTCTTATCAATTTGATTAGATCCTCTTGTGCCGGACTCTTATCCATCATTTCCACAGCATATCCTTCGTTCTTAAATATTTCCGCGGCATCTTTGTGAATATTTTCGAGAAGAAGTACTTTGATCCTGTTCTTTGGATAAGAAATTGACATGGGGAGTTTGCTGACATAAAGAATTTCATCTATGCTCGGAGCAATGTGGTCGGCATTTTCAGAAACAATCTTCCTTTCAATATTTTCTGTGAATGCAAAAAACTTATGAGCTATTCCGGCTTTCTTAAGTTCGTAATCAGTGTATCCGTCACCGATCACATTAAGGTTACCCTTGAGCTTAAGCGTTTTGATCTGTTCGATTTTTCCGTTGTTCTTTGCAAGAATGTTCTTCCTGTCGAAGCCGGTAATATTGCCCGATTTATCATACAAAAAAGTATTAGCATAAACATTCGATGCAGGAATTCCGAACTTCGCGACAATAGGTTCAATTATCTCTTTGAATCCGCCTGAAACGATTATGATCTTGTCAGAGAATTTCCTGAAGAAGCTTTTATTCCTGATTACAGACTTCGAGATTTTTTTTGTCAAATGTCTGACAATCTTTTCGATATCATTCTTGTCTGCATTCAGCATCTTAATCCTTTGCTCAAGCGATTCGGAAAAAGTTACTTTGCCTGACATTGCTTTGTTAGTAATGTCTGCGAATGCTTCAATTCTTTTCTCCTTGTCCGGTGAGTCTTTATGAGCTATCCGGAACAGTTCATCGAGCGCTTCAACGCTGATGAATGTACTGTCGAAATCGATTATATAGTAGTTATTCAAAGTGATTTGTTACGAGAGAAGTCATTTAACAAATTGCCAATGAGTTGATCAGCAAAGTTTTCTAAAAATTTTCAAGTGCGTTATACAGAGTTTGCCTGCCCGGTGGCGGCGACCGAATGGTGACAATTCAACGCCCGCATGTTTCTTCGAGTAGTGCTTCGATACGTCTCTAACGGACAAACAAACTCATCATGAGGCATTTATAACCCAAGAGCGGGAGACGGGGATCGAACCCGCGACGTCAAGCTTGGGAAGCTTGCATTCTACCGCTGAATTACTCCCGCGAATAGCAATTAGAGATTGATAATTAAAAATTAAAAATACCTGGGAATATTTCTAATTATTAATTTCTAATTTTTAATTCAATCAGAGTATGAATATCAACAACGCAATAATCCCCAGCACAAGAATTATTGTGATAAGCAGTCCCTGACTTACTTCAAACTGATTCTCAACAATTTCCACATTTGAACCGGCTGAACTGACTTTACCGGTTAATGCAAACATGTCTTCATCGCCATCGCCATCGGCATCAGCAAGGAATACAGGGAAAGGCAATCCTGTGCCGAATAATGAGTGAATTTCATAATCTTCGAACTTACTGTCTGCTAAAATGAATGATGGGGATTTGTTCGTGCCGACGTTCTTATGAAACTCGACGAATCCCTTCTCTGTGAATTTCAGAATATCAAAAATACCGTCTGCATCAACATCAGCAAATACCGGATTTTCAATTTCTGTTGCATTTAGGAATAACTTAGAGAGAGATCTGATATCTTGCTTTGAATACTTAGTTGTTACAGGATTGCTGTAAACTGCAGGGAGCATAATAATCACTATGATTATTGTGAAGAGGATTCTCATGTCTTTATCATAAGATATGGGATTAAGTGATGAGATAAAACTGAAAAGTTCGGCTAACAATGGATAAATAGTTTTTTGTGAACAGAATGTTAATTGCGTATTTCGCTTTAGTCTGATTCGAAATTAGGAATGTGCAATTAGACTTACATTCCGGTTTGATGTTGATTGCAGATTTATATATAAAAAAAATGGAAGTGTTGCAAATATGTATGAATTTCCCGACAAGCAAACAAATTCAATTTTGAGAAGGAGCTGCTAATCAGCTGTATTACATTCGCAGATGATTCCCTCTATTATGATTCCCCAAACCTGCACAACCGTGATTGGTACAGTTTCCTTTTCAAATACCTCATCGCAATTCGATTGAAACATGGAGCAGAAATGGTGGCGAGAATTTATTATTCGGGGGCATACTTGACTACAACATGACCTCCTCTGCGGGTATGGCTTACGGAAACAATTTGAGACAAGTTGGAAACAGATTCTGCGTTTACGGCGGTGATGTAAATCAGGATGGAATAACAGACGGCACTGACCTGAGCGAAGCAGACAATGACGCGGCAAACTTTGCTTTGGGATATCTCGCAACTGATGTCAACGGCGACCTTATTGTTGATGCTGCTGATCTTTCACTGATTGATAATAATGCTT
>CALEVL010000351.1 GCA_937924675.1 uncultured Ignavibacteria bacterium
ATTCGTGGCTAATAGAAAGTGTATTCGTGGCTAATGGAAAGTGTATTCGTGGCTAAAGGATTAGAATAAGAAAGGGTTCCAACCCTTGCCCTGGCGGAACCCCTGAAATGAAATTTTGGTGTTACTGTTTTTCTGATTCTTGCTCAGGACATTTACGGCCTTACCGCTGAGACAAAGTTGGCGGCATTGTTGTCTGCTATTGAATAATCTGATGCATCAACAAATCTGTCTCCGTTAATGTCTGTTACTATGTAGCCGCCGAGGAAGCTGAATGCATCATTGTCTATTTCACTAACATCTGTTGCATCAACTGTTCCGTCCTGATTTACATCTCCGGAATAGATTCCAAAACGTAACGGGGATGAATCCACCAATATCTGATTGCTGCCGTATGCTTTTGCTGCAGAGGAGATGAAGTTGAAACTCAAAGTGTTTCCGACAGTGTATGGCTCTCCGCCGATTCGGCTCCATGTTTCAATGGAATTTCTGTGCTTGACCTGTATGTAATAAGTTCCGTTGCCGGCATTTGGAAAATTGAATGCAGCAACAAAATTAACCGAGTCAAGCAATGCCTTTGATGAATCAACAATAGCATACGGTGATGAAACATTCCTCAGATACGCTCTGACAGTATCACGCATGTTCAGACGGTTTGTTATCTGATTGTAGAATCCTTCTATGGCAACATTCAAAACCATAGAAACAGAACTGGAATCTGCCGACCATCTTGAAAATGAATTTATCTTGCTCAGTGAAATTGAATTTGTTGCTGCATTTGGTGAGCCGCCTGCAAGGAACCAATTTGTGCCGGTGTTTGTGGATTTGAAGAGCTTCAATGTTGACTCGGGCTTACCGTTGAGTTCCGTATCGTCATAATTGAATATCATGCTTGCGTCAAGTCCGTCATTGTTTGTCGGTGTTATATCAAAATATCTTGCGATGCTTGTACCGCCGTTCAATCCGCTCTGAACCGTGTGACCTCTTCTTATCTCTGTGCTTCCAAGATTTGCCGCAGTTGTTAACACGGCACCGAGTCCGCCTACATTCAGAGCCGAAGGAGCATTGATACTTCTTGTGGTGGTAATGTATCCTGTTGAACCTTTTACCGTATTCCCCGATGTTTCTGTCAATACTCCTGTTGGAGAAATTGTGAGTACTCTGCCGCTTAGATCAAGATCTCCGAGCAAAACGATCAGAGAATCATTCACGGTTACATTCCCTGCCAAAGCTGCGCCTGCGGCGTTATTTATTCTCAGGCGGTTGTATGTAATGTTTGCCGTGGATACTGTCTGCAACACTGAGCCGTTGTATTCAACCATTGCATTTGTCTGCGTGAACGTGCCGTTCTGTGTAATAGGATTTGATGCAGTCAGTTTAATGGTCCGGTTTGAAATGTTGAATACTCCGCCGGTGTTGATGCTCAGACTATGCATCTGATGATTGCTGAGCAGAGTTACATTTCCGTTTGTGTTGATATTTGCAGTGGTTGTCCAGTTGCCGGTGCCTGAAAG
>CALEVL010000352.1 GCA_937924675.1 uncultured Ignavibacteria bacterium
AGACTATACTGCCTAAGAAAAGAAAGTCTGATGCAAAACATGTATCACCAAATCCATTTTAGCGCGGATATGGATTGATTCATTGCATCAGACTTCTATCGCATTTTGACTCTTCTCTCAGTTTCCGGCATTGCTAATTTTTTGAATCACATCTCATGCCTCAGAGAGTCAATTGAGTTTGTCTTCTTTCAAATACATTCCCCGCCTGCTTTATTGAACAGTCAATTCTTCTTTCTGCCTTACCTTAACATCCTTCAGTGAAACAAACGAACCGCCGCTTTCAATTGAAGCGGTTTCATCTACTGCATCAAGGTGACTAAGCCTGTCGCTTAGTTCAAGGCTTCTTCTGATCTTCTCTTCAAACTCTTTCATCTTTTCTTCAATCGTCATAACTTTATGATTGTGTGTGATCATGTCTTCACGGTACCTCTTCAGAAAATATCCGATTGTTTCAACCCTTATCTTGATAGAACCCGCCGGTTTGTTTTCGTCAATATCCTTGAATGAAAAATACGGAGTTCCGGAACTCTCGACTATTTCCTGCACAACTGTGTAAATAGGTGCATCATGTCCGCATTTGAAAGATGAAAGCTCAAGCGCTACCAGATTCGGATGCCGCGCTGCAAACTTTGCTGCCCAAACTTTTCTTGATGTGTTCTCAGAATATGAGTTCTTCCAAACATCGCCTATGTCATGCGCTGAACGGATCACTCCTGCCTTGATTTCATCGCCAAAAAGTTGATCCAGAGTTTCTTCGTCAGTTGGCAACGCATCCTGAAACAAAATTGGATAGCCAAGCTTCTGAAACTCTTCGAGAATCTCATGATTGATGCCGGGATCATTGTGATACGGACGGGCAAGAACCACTATTCCTATCTTGTCTTCCCTCTCAAGCATGTCCAAAACATTCTTTGATTCTGCTTTGAGATCATCCATGAATTTGAAATATGCCTTGTATCCTTCTTTCACTGCCAACCTGTTTTCGGTGTCTTCCAATCCAAGCCTTTCTCCAAAGCATTCAAACAATTGTTTTGCAGTCATCTGCTCACTGAGAAGCTGAATGAAAGGACAAATGTATTCTACTCCGAATTCGGAAAACAGATCTCCTTCTTTTGTGAATGCCGCCTTTGCAGCTTCAATGCTTGCCGTAATGGTCGGACATACATTGTGCGCCTGCGCATACTCAATGTCTGAAGGCATGTTGTCAACTATTGGAGAGAACACAATATCTATTTTCTTCTTCTTATGTTGATGATAAAGCAAATTGTGAATATGCGGTATCACAACCTTTGACGGGAAACAAGGATCAATGCTGCCGCGCTTGGCTCCGGCTTTGTACATTTCCTCGGATGTGAATTCTGAATAAACAAAATTTCCGGGCATGATTCCAAGTGCTTCAAAGTATGCTGTGAAAAATGGGTTGTGCTGATACATATTCAATATCCTTGGAATGCCAATTACAAGTTTTCTTCTCATCTCCAGAATCTCTTTCCGCTTTTCATATTCCTGACGCGCTTTCTTTGAAACAAGCAATCCCTTTGGCTCGACTGCAAGACCTGCGCGAATCTCAGGCTTGTAGCTTATCCATGCCCTGTTTGCCGCCACATCAACCATGTTCGGATTCTCTTTCCTGATTTGATCCAGCCCTTCTTTTATGCCTCTCATGTCGGCGATATCCTCTACGGTTCCCTTTTCACAAGTGGCAATGATCAACCGCTGTGTTCCTTCTTCCAAAGGAACTTTCGATTTCGGGTTAACTATCTTCTCGGGTTCAATTACCTTTTGCTCGAGGAATTGCGTTCTCTCTTCTTCGAAATTGTTTTCGTTCTTCAGATGTGTTTTTACATCGATGAATGTACGCAGGCACTTGTTCTTGCAGAAGTAGCAACGCGTTGTCTCTTCACGGGTTGTCTTATAAATGATCTTGGAGACTTTATCGAGTCCGATAAACTCCGTCCTGTGCCCGTTTTCATAAAGTCTTGCCGCTTCAATTCCGCAGCCAATTGCTCCTGCTTCACCGGTATGCTTGTGAACAAATATCTTCGGAACAATACCGCTGCCTTTGAATCTCTCTTCTATAAAATCTGCCTGTGTCTTAACTGCCGCTAGATTGTGCTGAGTACCGCCCTGCAGCACAAAAGTAGAACCCAGCTTGGCAAGATTTGGAATCTGTGAAACATAAAGCCAAATGTTCTTTGGCAAGACATTCGCTAGTCCCGCCATTATTTCCTCTGCTTTCCATCCCTGCCTCTGAAAATCAACTATGTCCGATTGCATGAATACTGCACAGCCATAACCGAATGTCGGAAAAGTCTTGGCGGCAAATGCTCTTTCTGCAAACTCTTCTACAGGATATCCAAATCCTTGAGCAGTTGACTGAAGGAAGTATCCGTTACCCGCCGAACATTGAGTGTTAAGCTTAAAGTCAACCACTCGCCCCTGGTTAAGAATAATTATCTTTATATCTTGGCCGCCTACATCACAGATAACATCTGTCTCCGGATAAAAATGAAGACCTGCCTGTGTATGAGCTACAGTTTCTACAAGGGCAACGTCTGCATGAAGCACGTCTTTGAGAATATCCTTTGCATAGCCCGTCGTCCCAATTCCAAGAACTTCAAGCGTTGCACCTTTATCCTCAACCTGCTTTCTGATACTTCCAAGAATCTCAATTGTATCTTCTATCGGATTTCCTTTTGAGAGTTGATATGCTTTCACTACAACTTCTTTTTCCATGGAAATCAGTGCTGCCTTTGTGGATGTTGAGCCGCCGTCAATGCCTATGAATCCCCTGACAACATCTCCGGGTTTAATCTCCTTTGGCACAAACTTCTCAACAGAAAATTTCTTCCTGAATTCAGCAAGCTCTTCATCATTCTTTGAGAGCCCTGTTTTACTGCCGCCGGAAAATTTCTTCTTTTCTTCTTCCCTTCCTACATTAATATAGTACTCAAGATCCTTATATCCTTTGTACTCACCAATGTGAAGTTCCTCTTCTTTTCCGTATTCAATTGCCCCTATTGCTGCGAAGTACTGTGCATTGTCCGGCACCTTGATGAGGTCTTCAGGATTGACTCCTTCAGGAAGTTTCACTTTCCTTTCTTCCCATATCTTTGGAATATTGTGCTTCCAGCATTCCTTCATTCCTCTGATATAAGTGTTGGGACCACCCAACAGAAGAACTTCCGGCCTTAGAGTGTTTCCTCTTGTAAGCACGGATATATTCTGCTGTATGATTGATTCGAACAATGATGCCATAAGCTCATCTGCAGGCACACCTGTTTTTTGCAAGCCGTTTATGTCTGTCTCGGCAAAAACGCCGCACTTCCCTGCTACAGGATGCAATCTCAAACCAACATAACCCATGTTGCATAATTCATCTGAAGGAATCTTCAGCTTAGCATTGATCTTATCTATGACTGCTCCAGTTCCACCCGCACACTTATCGTTCATTGATGGGATCTTCTTCTTTCTCCCCGATTCTACATCCTCTTTAAAGATGATGATCTTTGCATCCTGACCTCCGAGTTCAACCACGGAATTTGCATCCGGATACAACTTCTCTACTGCAAGAGAAACCGCATTAACTTCCTGTACGAATTTTGCTCCGACAAACTTTCCTATGTTCGCTCCACCTGATCCTGTAATGAAACATCTTACTTCTGAAAGGTCAGAGAATTTGCAATCCTCTTCGATCTTCTTGAAAAGCTCCAGTGCCTTTTCCGGCTGCTTTGTTTCATGCCGTTGATAATCAGACCAGATGATCTGATCTGTTGCTGCATCTACAACAATTGCCTTAACAGTTGTTGAGCCGACATCAAAGCCGATATAATACTTTGTTTTGGAAGACATTTTTTTAAATATTGTTTAGTCTTTTATGATTTCATTGAGTTGTGTCCGCACAAGCCATCAGGCTGCTTCTTGTTCTGTCAGTGCTTTGCTCTTTATTCCTTCATGCTTCATTCTTTCTGCAACATCCAATATGAAGTTTGCGCCTAATCCGGAAATTCCCTTCCTATGAGAAATGTGAATGAACGGCTCCTGCAGTTCGCTGTGCTGCTTGATGTAATCCTTTATATCATTTAATTCGTAGCCGGAATTCTTAATGCAATCTGCGTATTCGATCTTAGCCTTTGCTTTCGCTTCGCCCAAAGCCATCTGGACACGTGAGTGTGCATTCACATCACCTTCTCCTGATGTTTCAATCGGAAGGAAGATCATGTCTTTGAATTTTGATGACACTGCAGATTGGACGCCGTCAGACTGTGTTGAAGGCATACAGCCGAATGGTTTTAATGACAATACCATGTGACACAAACTATTTACCGTGTAATATATACTCTTGCCAATTTCAAGATGACCTTCGCCACCTTCAACCCTTGAATGATAAAAATCATGAGCAAGGTCTTTCAGAGTTTTCTGAGGTACAAGTTTATGCGGAATCTCTGCGAATGCCTTTCTGTATCTGTCATATTCTCTTTCAAATATTTTTTCTGAAAGCGAGAGAATTGTCTTAGATGTTCTGTATTCCTTCAACAATGCCATTCTTTCTTTGAGAGTGTGATGTTCATGAGCTTCCTTGTAAACATTGATTCCTTTCTGATCTTCATTCATGGAATGAGCCTGATGAATCATATACATGATCCATGTTGCAATCGGCTCAACGAGAACCTGCGCTCCTTCTTTTTCAAGGAAAGGAAACATATTAAAATTGCCGTCGCCTTCAGTTGTTTGTGCCCAGAATTCGCCGGTAACTTTTACAATCGGTTTCATTCTGGTATAATCGACTTTCACTTCATCAAATGCCTTTCTTGCTTCATACGCAGCTTCCATATAGTAATCGCCGAGCATTTGCTCAACAAACTTAGCTATGTAGTCTGAACCCGGAAGTTTCTTGATAAGTGAGCCCAGCTTTGTGTTGAAATCAAAGTATTTCTTGTCTCGAAGTTTCTGATAAAATATTTCCATTGCCTTATCCATCGCCTTGTCAGTTTCACCTTCGACCAATTCATAAGGCCTGATCCTGTATCCGACTTCATTGATAATATCTCCAACCATCATAGCATTAATTATACTCAGAAAAAAATCGAGGTTCATCTCAAGTCCTGCCTTTGCATCTTCCTGTGATAAACCGCCGGTTTGCTGAAACAACAATACGCGGAAACCATCGAATCCTGAATTTCTCAGAGCCAATCTGTATTCAGCCTCATACATTCCAAACCTGCACGGGCCGCAGGCGCCGGCCGTAAAGAATACATATTTGTTTATGATTTCATCCTTTGGGATTCCTTCATTTTCCAAAGACTGCAGATACTGGACAAGATTTCCGACAGTGAAATAAGTCGGATTACATTGTCCGTTATTGCCAAACTCTTTTCCAAGCTGAAAAGAATTCTTATCAGGAGTTGGAATATGGTCGGCTTTGTATCCAAGACCCTCAAGCGCACCCTTGATCAACTTCTCATGTTTCCACGTCAGTCCTCCGAAAAGGATGGTCGTATTTTCCTTGTGCTCTTTGAGAAATGCTTTCTCAAAGGGTCTTCTGAAATGGTCACGCTGTTTTATTTCAACTCCATGTTCTGCTTCAAGTCGTTTTCTTTCTTCTAAGAGCATGGTCTTGATTAGTTGCTCGCGATCAATCTCGCTTTTTTTCTCAGGATCGATAATCCCGATTGTACGCGGGTCGATTGTCTTTGTCTCCATGATGATGGATTTATTTATTAATGAAACTCTGTTTTTTATTCAAATTCCTTCTGCACTTAATATATGATCAGTGCAGATCTTCGCACTCATAATTGCACCTTCAATTGTTGAAGGCAATCCTGTTTCGGTCCAGTCTCCTGCCACAAAGAAATTCTTCACTTCTGTTTTTTGAGAAGGTCTGCAATCCATGCTGTGATTGTCCGGAATGAAAGTTGCCCTTTTCTCCCTTATCACTTTGTAATCTTTCACAACATTCCTGCTAAATTCATCAAAGCATTTCTCAAGTTCAGTCAAGCACAATTCTGCTATCTCGTCGTTGCTCATTCCTGTTATCCCAAGTTCATCTGCTCCGCTTATCACTGTGCTGAAATACTTTTCTGATTTCTTAAAAATCCATTGAACTTTTGTCCCAACAAGGCCTGTCATCCCAAGTTCGTTTTGCGGAAGGAATGAAGTATCTCCTTCTTCATTAAGAAAAAAATGAGATGAAACTATTGACGATGTTCTTAACTTCTCAGCACCTTTAACTTCAATGCTTTTTACGTCATAGAAAACTTCCGGAAAATCAAAGAACGGAACCGCAGAAATGAAGTAATCGGCCTTGATCTTATCACCATCTTCAATCACAAAATGATCTTCGCCAGTGCCAATAACTGCTTTGACAATTCTCACTCCTAAATTAATTCTGCTGCCTTCTTTCGTAAGAAAGTCTGCTGCAGGATCAACAAACACTTGGTTCAAATCCAATTCCGGAAGTACAAGCATAAATCCCTTTTCGTCCGAGAATCCCTTTTTCATCACATTCATAAATATATCACTGCAAACATTTTGTGCATTGGTATTGAAGACAGCGAAAACTAACGGCACCCAAAAATACTTCATAAGATTACCTGTCTGATGAAGTGACTCAAGAAGATCTGCCGCATTTGAAAATGTTCCCTTAACCTCTCCGTTCATCAAAGCTCTTAGCTTTAGCAATGATAACTTTTCCTTGGCAGAAAACCCCGGAAATGAAATGAGACCGCTAAGCAGATTGAAAGGCGGCTTCAGTCCATGTGTCTTCAGTTTGAGCTTCTGCTTAGACGAATTCACAAAATCAATTTCCAGATTCTTCTGAAACTTAAGATGATCATACGTACCGATTATCTTCAGATATTCAAATGTATTCTTATACCATCCGGCAAGTAAGTGCTGTCCGTTGTCAAAGAACATTTCTTTTCCTTTATCAAAGAAGCTGTATGCTCTGCCTCCAAGTTTCGGAGAAGATTCAAATATCTCAACATGAAATCCCTTTTGAGCCAGGAACACTGCAGCTGACAAGCCTGCAAGCCCTCCTCCGGCAATCGCAACGGTCTTTCTCATTTCCCGTTCATAGCAATCTTAGTTTCAGATCCTGAATTATACAGGAGCTTGTATTTCAAAAAAACACCGGCAGCTATATAGATCTTCTTAAGCTTGGATACTCTTACCTTTCGCTCAAATACATTGTAATTTTTCTTCTCGATCTTTTTCAGCAGTCTGAAGTATATATGCTGCATGATTCTTGCCGCAAACATCAGACCCTTGTCATCCTTTGTCAGAAAACTGTCTGCCTTGCTGTAATAAGCTTTTGCCCTCTCGCATTCGTATTTCATAAGCTCAACAAATCGTTCATCGTATTTCATATTTATCAGATCACTTTCCGTATAGCCAAATTTTCTCATGTCTTCCAGCGGTATGTAAATTCTTCCATATTCTGCATCCTGCCTGATATCCCTTAGTATGTTTGTCAGTTGCAGGGCAATCCCAAGATTTACGGCAAAGTCTTTTGTCTTTTGATTACTATATCCAAAAACTTCAATGCTCATCAATCCTACCGTGGATGCAACATTAAAGCAGTACTCTGTAAGTTCGCCAAATGTGTTGTAACGGTTCTTCTGAAGATCCATCTCCATACCTCTGATCAGATCAAAGAACGGCTCGGCAGGTATATTGAATTTTTTCTTGACCGTATTTAGTTTGTTAAGCAACGAAAATCTCGAATCACCGTTGATCATTGCTTTCTCAAGCTCATTTCTCCATTCGACTATCCGTGACATCTTAACCTCGTCTGGTTCATCCGTGCTGTCAACAATATCATCCGTCTTCCTGCAAAATGCATATATCGTATTCATCGCATCATTCTTTTCTTTAGAAAGAAGTGCAAAAGAATACAGGAAACTTGATCTGCTTTTCCTTGCAATTTCTTTCTGGTCTTCGTCCTTATTTGTTACCGTAACAGTCATTTAGAAAAATGCTTTTATCATTATTGAGATTTTGTCAATTGCAGAAAGTTCAGGCCTTCTGTTAAGTACATTGTAGTTCAATTCCTGAATTTTCTTCAGGATCTTCCTTCCCCCATTCAGTGTGGCCTTCAGCTCAAGTCTCAGTCTGCCTGCGGTCATATCCGGAAGCCCTTCTCCTTCCCTAAAGAACGATTCTGTTCTGTTGCATAGATCTCTAATCATGCTTCTGAAGTCATCATTCTCATTTTTCCGTTTAAGCTCTTCATGACTGTAATTATGCTTTATCATTGACTCCTCCGGAATATACACTCTTCCGATCTTCAGATCCTGCGAAACATCCTGCCAGAAATTGGTTAACTGCAGAGCCGTGCAGATATTATCCGAAAGCCGGAACATCTCTTCATTCTCATTCCTGCTGTATCCAAAAACATTCAGCACCAGATGTCCGATCGGATTTGCTGACCGGCTTGAATATTCAATGAGCTGATCAAACGTTTGATAATCCTTGCCTTCCGAATCCTGCCTAAAGGCTGACAACAGATCCCGGAATTCCTTTATTGGTATATTCAGCTGCCTTATTGTATCTGCAATTGCAATAAATATCAGCTCGGTTTCAGGCACAAACTCTTGAATCCCTGAACCCTCGATCTTGGAAAGCTCATTCTCAAGGATTGCAAGCTCTCTATGCTTATCAGATCTTTCAATTGAATCAGAATCGGCAATGTCATCCGCATATCTTGCAAATGCATAAATGCTGTAAATGTATCTCCGCTTATGTGAAGGAACAAGTAAAGATCCAACCGGGAAATTTTCGTAATGTCCTAAAGCAATTTTCCTGCAATGTTGATATGCAAGATCAGTTTGTAGATGTTTCACATTCAATTGAGATATAAAGTAACAGTGGATTTTGCATAGACACTAATCGGATGATTCCCGAAGGTCTATCTCAGATGCGAAGCACGGAGTAAGATGTGAACAGATCGCCTTTGTTGGCAACTGATCTGCTCATATCAATGAAGAATGAAGGAAGATTAATAATCTTTTTAGATATTGAATCAAATACAGCACCAAACTTGAGTCTTATGATTGATAAGATGCTGAGGGATTTTAGAGTTGAAGAAGCTCTTGAAGAATTTGCAGGATCGGTTGGTAAATAGAAAAACGACATGAACATGATTGGTAAAACAGAAATGATCAACAAGATTGTGTTCTTAAGAACTGAATGATTCTTGTCGTAAACATTATTCCAGTAACACTTGTAACATATCTTCCTGTAAAATTCCATAGTGAGAAAGTTCTGGAATCCCCAAGATAACTTCTCAATGAATTTGATGAAGCAAAATTTTAACAAGAATAATGCCATAATAATGTTTGCGAAAACTAAGCCGAATAATTTTAAGATGCAAGAACTAATTTAAAAGCCCCGCACCAAAGAATTGATGCGGGGCAAATATCAAATCGCGTTTATGATATGGTTTTACTTGACAAGCATCAGCTTTCTTGACTCAATAAGATTGTCAGCTCTTAGTGTATAGAAATACATGCCGGAATTCATCTCCGGAGTCGCAACAAAATCAAACGAGTAATTGCCAGCCTGTTTATATTGGCTAAACATTTCAGAAACTTCCTTTCCGTTGATATCGTAAAGCTTAAGACTAACATTGGCCGCAAAAGGAATCGAGAAGTTTATCTTAGTTGATGGATTAAACGGATTAGGATAATTCTGCTCAAGCTTAAATCCCTCAGGAAGTTCTGTGTTTGCAAGACTTACAGAAGAAGGATTTCCATATCTTAGGAAATAACCGTTAGCACATCCGGCATATCCAAGTGTCTGACTAAAAAACTGAATATGCTCAATCGCATTGGCAGTTCCCTGTGTTGGCAGTGTTTCCTCTGTCCAGTTTGCACCAAGGTTCGTAGTGCGGAAAATCTTATTGATTGTCTGCCCTGTAGTGCTCACTCTAATAAGGTTCGAACCATCTTTAAATCCATGCATATTCACGACAGCAAAGACTCCTAAGCCTGGAGGATTTGATATCAGCTGCCATGTTGCTCCGCCATCTGTCGTCCTTCTTAAATTGCCTCCATTTGTTCCGGCCAGGCCATTGTTTGCATCGGTAAATGCAATCGCCTGCCAGTAAAGTCCATCTCCTGTTCCTGTTCCCGGTAATTGAACCGCAGTCCAGTTACCGCCTGCAAATCCTGAAGTAGTTCTGAACATTCTTGCGCTGGTTGCATTCGGTGTAGCATTTGCTGCGCCAACCCAAACTCTCCCGGTATCCAACCAATCCCATGCATTTATTACTCCGTAATCATTTTGTGATGTCGGACTGTTTGGCGAGAGAATCCAATTGGTTCCGCCGTTGGTAGTATATCTCAACTGAAACTGCTGTCCGGTTCCCAGCGGGTCTGCATAGAAGATTCCATAATTTGCGCTGAACATTTTTATTCCGTCGGTAAAACTTCCAGACTGGACCAACTGCGCCACCCAGTTAAGTCCTCCGTTTGTTGTCCTGTAAATACTTCCCGTTATTGTACCTATCCAGCAGTTCAAAGAATCGGTTGCGGAAATTCCGTAAAGATTGCCGGACGGCAATCCTGAATTTCTTAACACCCAGGTATTTCCAAAATCAGTTGATCTGAAAGCTTTTGTTGAATCACATGCTGCCCAAATCACATTTCCGCTCGGAACAGAAATCGAATTGAACCTGGCACCTGATGGCCGGCTTACAAATGACCATTGGGAAAATGCCGATGAGGTTAGTGTGAGAAGAATTATTAATGCGGTAAGTTTATTCATTGTTGTTATGTTTTATTAATTAGTCGAATATAGGAATTGTATACATGTTTTTAAGCGTAAAAATGCCCGCGACATAACTTCGCGGGCATTTTAAAAACTTGCTAAATCTGTTTTGTTACTTTACGAGAAGTAATTTCTTCGTTTGTTTAAACTCACCAGCTGACAATGTGTAGAAATAAACACCTGAGTTCATGCTTGCCGGAGCTATGAAATCAGCCGTGTAATTGCCGGCATTTACGAATTCATTCAATACTGTGGCAACTTCTCTTCCCACTGCATCAAATATCTTCAAAGAGACATTTGCAGAAACTGGTATTGAGAAATTTATCTTGGTAGAAGGATTGAACGGATTCGGATAATTCTGTCCAAGCTCAAACCCTTCCGGCAATTTATTGTTAAGCGTATTAATTCCGGAAGGATTTCCGAAACGCATAAACACTCCAAGATTTCCTCCGGCAAACCCAAGATTGGAGTTGATGAATTGCATATGCTGAACACCATTGGTCTGTCCAAGAGCCGGCAGTACTTCCTCACTCCATGCTGTTCCGAGGTTTGTAGTCTTATATACTTTATATGCAACACCATCGCTCAAGCTAACCCTGATTGCATTTGAACCGTCTTTCATTCCATGGAAATTAATTGCTGCAAATGTTGTGAATCCCGGAGGATTAGTAACATTCTGCCAAGTGAGACCGCCGTCAGTTGTCTTTCGAATGTCGCCACCGTTTGATCCTACCATTCCGTTGTTTGCATCCGCGAATGCAACGGCTTGGAAATACAATCCCTGCGCTCCTCCGGTACCGGAAACATTTACCGATGACCAGTTACCGCCACCAAAACCTGATGTGGTCTTATAAACCTTTGCATTGGTAGCACTGGCTGCAAGATTTGCCGAACCAATCCAGAACCTCGTTGTGTCAATCCAATCCCATGCATTCACAACTCCGAACTCATTTCCGGCAATTGGAGCTGTTGGTGATAGCAGCCAGTTTGTTCCGCCGTTCGTTGTATATCTGAATTGATATGGCTGACCTGATCCTGTCGGATCGCCATAGTAAACTCCATAGTTTGCATTATACATTTTAATGCCGTTCGTAAAGCTTCCGGAAAGAGAGAACTGCAATACCCAGGTAGTTCCTCCATCCGTTGTTTTATAGATGCTACCTGAAACTGTTCCAACCCAGCAGGTTGTAGTATCGAGTGCCGAAATACCGTAAAGATTTCCTGTCGGGAGTCCTGCATTCCTCAAAAGCCAGCTCGTTCCGCCGTTGGTTGTCTTGTACAACCTGTTCGCATCACAAGCAACCCATATTACATTCTGATCAACTATAGAGATCGAATTGATATTTGGGTTTGAAGGAACCTGACTGACTACTGTCCATTGTGCATTTGATGATGCTGATAAAACAAACAAGAATAAAGCTGCTAAAAGTCTTTTCATTTTTTAGGATAATTATTTTTTGAACTAAACAAATATATCAATTGAGCTTGTCTTAATTAAGCAACAAAAAATGCCCGTTGAATATTTCAACGGGCATTAAATGACACTCTTAAATTACGGAAATTACTTTACGAGCATAAGCTTCTTAGTTGCCTTGAACTCTCCTGCTGACAATGAATAGAAGTAAACACCCGAAGTCAGATTGGATGGTGCATTAAAGTTTACAGTATAATTTCCAGCTACTGCAAATTCATTTACCAGATCAGCAACTTCCCTTCCTGTTGCATCAAAGACCTTCAATGATACCTGTGCTGAAGCAGGAATTGAGAAATTGATCTTTGTTGAAGGGTTGAATGGATTCGGATAATTCTGTCCCAAGCTGAATTCATTTGGAACTGTGGAATTAATCGGATTTATGCTGGTTACGTTATCAACAACTTTAAGTACAGCACCACTGGCTGTTACTGCATAGCCATAAACCGAAGTACCACTTCTGTAATAATCAATGTGTGTGACGCCCGTCAGACCGGATGTTGACATCACTGTCCAGTTCAATCCGCCGTTTGTGCTTTTCTTAACAACACCTGTTGCCCCCTGATCAGCTGTTAGATACACAGTATTTGTACCGGCAATCCATTTGAGTCCGCAGTAACCTGATTGACCTGTACCTGTATTAATGGAAGTCCAGGTCAAGCCACCGTCTGTTGTCCTTGCAACATTCGGAAGTGAAGTGCTTGAAGCAACTACACCCGTTAACTTGTTGTCACTGAATGCAACACCTGAAGTGAAATTTCCTGTCAATGCTGTGTTTCTCTTGTTCCATGTTGCACCGCCATCTGTTGTAAGAATGGCTGCCGGAGGTGTTGTATTGCTTCCGAAGCCGTAGAATAGATTGTCTATAACTACGATAGAATTCTGGGCTGATGCGGTTCCAGCCTGTCCAGTTGGACTTGTAGCAGTCCATGTTGCACCTCCATCAGTAGTTCTGGAAATGTAATATGGCTGACCTGCACCTGTAGGAGGATCACTTTGTGCTACACCGAACGAAGGGTTTGATCTAGAGAAAACAATTCCGTTGAAAAAGCCGGCAGAGCCGCCGGTTGCCCCGACTTGAGTCCAGGAAACGCCTGCATTAGTAGTCTTGAAGAATTGTGCATTTCCGCCCGCACCACCTGATGCACCACCGTTACCGACATATGCAGTATTTTCATCAGTAGCCCAGATGCAATACAGTTCAAGTGATACACCTGTTGTTGGAATTGCAGTCCAGTTTGTACCACCATTTGTTGTTCTGTAAACTATAGGAGTTCCGTTTGGTCCGCCGGCGATCCATGCAACGTTCTGATTGACTACTGAAATGCTTGGGAAGGTACCGGCATTGGTAACGGCTCCCGCCAATGTCCATTGAGAAAATGCATTTGCACTGAACATGGTTGAAGCAATTAAGAGTGTTAAGACCTGAAGCAGAAGGTAATGTTTTTTCATTTTTAGTCCTGTTTAATTATTAGAAAAATTTTTGATTATTTTATGCAAACTATAAATAAGAATCAAGATTAAATTCTGAAATTATGCCAATCAGTTTTCAACAGCTGGTTCCATTAAGAACAAAGACTTATGCGAACAGAGTTGAATGAGTTGCACATTTCAACCATTGAATTTTGAAACAAAAAAAAAGCGGGCAATTGCCCGCTTCGCAAGTAGTGATGAAGGAATTAAGTTATTTTGAAAGTACCATTTTCTTTGTAGCTGAAAAATCTCCTGCCTGAAGTTTGTAAAAATAAACTCCGCTGGCGAGTCCCGAGCCGTCAAACTCAACACTGTATGAACCTGCATTCATAAAACCGTCAACGTATGTTGCCACTTCATTTCCTATCACATCATAAAACTTCAAAGATACATTTCCGCTTTTTGGAAGAGAGAATGTAAATGTTGAATTCGGATTGAATGGATTTGGATAGTTTTGTGAAAGTGTATAATCTTCAACAACAACATTGCTTCCGCTAATGCCTGTAGCACCAGTAACCGTTGTCTTCATTGCTTGCTGAACATAGCTTGAAGTTGAAATGCTTCCACTCTGCTGATAGACAAAAATATTTAGATCAGCATTGTTAACATCTGCAATCTGCGGACTTGCAGGTACTACATAATTGATATTTCTTGTTACCGTTGTTCCGCTTGTCCAGTTACCTGAACTGATCATTTCTCCTGCATCTCCGTTCATCATGCTCTTTACAACATGATCATGATCATAGTCCGAAGCACCTGCGCATGAGCTGTTTCCGGTTTGGCTATAGATCAGGTTGTTCTCTGTCATTACATAGTTGACATAAAAATCACCCGTCAAATCAGTATTTGACGTAATCCTTACATTTGCAGTAAGAGTTCTGGTGCCGGCATCGTAACTCTTATTAGTTACTTCGATTGTTACACCGGGTTGAATTGTTTGACTTTGAATTACAACTTGATTATTCCATGCACTTCTCGAAACTACTCCTGACCTTCTGCCAATACAACCTGTCGGATAGGCGCTGAATCCGAAGAGGCCTCTGATACCTGCTGAATAGGTTTGCCAGGGATCGCTTCCTGCTCCATGGTAACCAAGCACAACAGTGTTAGGATAATTTATGAGTATGCCATCAATCACATCATGACCGCATGGACACCACTGACACCATGTACCGGTGCAATACTCAAGAAGAACATTATTTTGGGAAATACTTGCTTTTGGGGTTAGTGAGATAACGCTGAAAAGCGCTAAGATTGTAAGAAGTTTTTTCATAGTGCTTTGTTAATTTATTTGAAAACAAGATTAGATATAATACTCTTAATTTCAATGACTTTTTTTTTCAAATTGCAGTTCACTCACACATCTGTCCAAAACGTTTTAAATTTTTGGAGTAAAGAGTTTAACAAAATTCGATTCCAAAAGTTATTCCGCTTTCTTTTGAACCCCCGATAGAATCATTCGGGGGCAGGCTAAGAAAGCTTGGCAAAGAAACCCTTCGACAGCCCTTCGACCGGCTCAGGGCTTTGGCTCAGGGCGGCGAGTCGCCCGCCCGCCTGCGTAAAGTGCTGAAGTTCAGTATT
>CALEVL010000353.1 GCA_937924675.1 uncultured Ignavibacteria bacterium
TGTACATTGTGTTTGTAGACTGCGGCAGCGCGGGTGCGAAGACGCTGAAGGTGGCAGTTTTTAAGAGCAATTGAAAATTGAAATTAAAAATGGAGAGTGGAAAGTGAAGATTTAAAAGTGGAGAATGTAGAATGCCCGCCCCGGCTGGGAAGTGCCGAACATCACATATTCCATCATATTGGGCTCCATTCCAGTAACGGATTTTCTTTACCATTCAGTAATCAGACGGAATAGGTATGGACGAAAAATGGAAAGCCTTAATATTGATGTTGAAGAATTACCTGATGGAATGCAAAACCTTGGGAATACCGAATAACAGCAAAAATAGCTTATCACAATTAATTCTAAGCAATTTCATGCCGATCATGATCAGCGTCGAAATTGCGTATTGATGATGAAACTTTTGTTCAGTAGTTTTCACAAGAACAAACGCACATGAAAAATCTTTTCATTATTTGTCTTCTTCTTTTATCCCAACCTGTTAAATCGCAGTGGTACGTGCAGTATCAATCTTCCGGCAATTTTCTCAATGATGTCAGGTTCATTGACAGATACACCGGATGGGCTTGCGGAGATAACATAATACTTAAGACAACTAACGGCGGAACGAACTGGCTTCAGCAAAACGGGCATGGATTTCTTACGGACATCTTTCCGGTAAACGACTCTGTAGTTTACTCCTGCGGTTACTATGTGATTTTGAAGACGACGAATGGTGGCATTAATTGGTTTGCATTAAGAGAAGGTCCCAATTTTGTTCCACTGCTTGAGGGTCTTTGGTTTAACAATGAGAATACCGGATGGTTCTGTGGCGACAGAGTTGCAATGAGAACAACAAACGGTGGAAATACTTTTGTAGATTCTCAGTATGTGCCAAATACTTTACGGGACATTCATTTCAAGAATGATACAGTTGGTGTGATAGCCGCTTGGTCAAAAACATATAGGACAACTAACGCAGGTGCGAATTGGTATCCTGTAACCCTGCCAACTTCATTGGCCACACCATTCGCAGAAAGTCTAAGCTTTATGGGAGACACGGGTTGGACAGTAACTCAAGGTAAGATTGTGTATAAAACTACAAACTATGGAGTTAGCTGGGACAGTATAGCGAATGTTCCGTTTGGTTCGGGTACACTTGCATACAGTATTGAGTTTTCTTCTCACAATACCGGATATTGCGGAGGAGATCAGGGAAAGATTTACAAAACAATAGATGGCGGTTTCAACTGGATTCAGCAAATCAGCGTTGGTGGACCATTTACATCTATATATTCTTTTAATGACTCTATAGTTTGGGCAATAAATGGTTATGTGTTTGGTACAAATAATGGTGGGCTTACATCATTTTCAACAATCGATATTAGTGCTGATCATCCTGCTGAATTGTTTCAGAACAGCCCCAATCCATTCAATTCTAGCACCTTAATTAGATTTAGAATCAACAGAAAGAGCTTTGTGCGATTGAGGATTTTTGATATAAACGGTAAGACCATCTCCGTACTATTGGAGCAGGTTCTTGAGCCGGGAGAACATGCAAAAGCTTTTGATGCTTTGGGGCTGAGTTCCGGCATTTACTTCTATAGACTGGAAGCGACTCATTCCGCAATATCCCATTTTGACACAAAAAAATTTATGCTCATCAAATAGGCAACATAAACTGAAACATTAACTATTCAAAAGGGGGAAAGAAAATGAAAGCACTTATCAATCTTCTAATGGTTGTTCTCATAATGCTTATTACAAGCCGTATTTGCCTTTGCCAGGAATGTTCAGACTGTATTTGCGGAACAGCTCCGGTTCCGGTGGGCTTTGACCCCAATCCAGATAGCTTCAGGGGTGGTCTGTTTAAGCCAGCCACATCAAACATCGGCGGAGCGCCACAAGGTCAGGATTTCTTTCCGGTACTGATCGTTTTTGTAAACTTCAAAAATGAACCGGGTGACAGTACTACTACAAATCCTGATGCCTGGCCGGCAAGAAGAGCGCCAAATTACATAAACAATTTAGTATCAGAAGATAGACTTTCCAGTTCCAACTGGTGGGATTCTTACAATGGTTATGCAGTAAGTGATTACTGGCACGAATATTCGAGAGGGAAACTTCACATACGAGGAAGGGCAATTTGCATTACAATGTCCGGAGAAATTGACAGCTATTCAGACAGCGGCATTGCACGAATAAACAGAGAGCTATACGAAATCCTGAAGGACAGCCTTAGGAATAATTGGACATTGTTTGACCAATGGAAATATATTTCGGACGGAGTTTTTTCTGCTTCAAAAGATTCGCTTGTAGATATGATGTATGTAGTATTCAGACAGAGAAGAAATTTTCTGTTTGAAGGAAGCTCCGGTACCTGGGGATTTGCTTCGCTGGGAAGTTGCAACGGAGCCAATAATTACGGCTATACTGTTTTTGACAGTTCTATAAATGTTGTTAAAGTATTCGGTCCTCCAACTAGCGAGGGAAGTTCTAAACGTGGGTCGGGAGTGAGAGTCTTCGCAGACGGTAACAGTCAATACAACAGGCAAACTTTTCTGGACCTTGCAACGCACGAACATGCTCATTACTTATTTCTTTTTAATCATAAGCCTTACGGCAAAATGCAGGGTTTCGGTTATGGGAGCTGGGAGTTCGGACTCAGCCCATGGGAATCAGTGAAGCTTGGCTACATCAGGCAGGAGTTTGTGAACTATTCAAACCCAAGCCACTATTTATATGATTATTCATCAAGAGGTCTGAGCGGCACAGACACAAATGAAGTACTTCAAGTACCAATCTCACAAGACTCAACAGAGTTCTTCCTTCTTGCAAACAGAGGAAAAGTTTCAGATTGGGACAGGAGAATGTCAGGAGATACATTAGCTAATGATCGATGGCAGGATTTGAAGAATATTAATCTCCGATATGGAAAAGGATTGTATTTTTATCACATAAAGAACGGTTACTTGTTTGATTTGGAACCGCAGAATGATATGGATCTTGAATGTGCAGACGGAGTTTGGGATTATGTGAATACCGGCATTCAAAGAAGAAGAATCAATAATCTACAGTTGACAGATATTTACAAAAGAAACTACCCATCTTACAATAACGATAGCCCGGATCCCTCAATTTCGGGATACACAAGCGGAAGGGATGACATGAGTGCCGGAATATTGTTTACTCCCGGAAGTCCCGACAATACAAATGCTAATCCGATTTTAAGAGGCACTAATACATTATATTCAAATGAACATGATTATTGGTATTCGCTTGCATCAAACGGCGACCGGTGGGATGCTTGGAACGTCGGCTATAATGAAGTATTCTCCCCATACTCAAGTCCCAATACAAAGGATATGCAGAACAACCAAACAAATATTTTCATCTGGTACAAAGCGCTGGATACTTCGAATAAAAAAGCTACGATCGAAATTTACCGAACCGGATACGGCGGCAAGTCAGAAGCACAGATTCTTGAACTTACTCCTCCTTCAAGGCCGATGGGGCTGAGAGTGCTTTCCTGCGACTCGCTCCCGACCATCAACAACTACAGAAGAATAAAGT
>CALEVL010000354.1 GCA_937924675.1 uncultured Ignavibacteria bacterium
CTGTCCCGGGTTCCTCTCAAAGTCCTTCCCTATTCTTCCTTCCCGGGCAATATCACCAACTTTCTCAGGAGGTGTTATCGGCTGTACGTTTGAGTTTGCTTTCTCTTCCTGGTTCAATGGCTTGATGTAGCATCTGCAGTTCCATCCGTTCGGAGGCCAGATCTTATCCCATACAGGATCATTGCTTGCCCAGATCATGTCATGAAGCTTCATGTGAGCTTCACGAACCCTGGCATCAGCTAAAGTCTTGTATTGGTAAGCCGGGTATAAATCTCTGACAGATTCATCCTGAAGGCGTATGTATTGTGCTGCATGATATGAAGACTGCATTGCAGTCCGGAGATTTGTATTAAGGTAGTTGGGCGGAGGCATGTCCGGCATCTGCACATAATCAGCAAGAATGTTATATGCTTCATCAGCCCAGATATTCTTGATGTCCTTCTCTCCCTTAGCAAGAGGATGATTCCCTTCCTGAAGCTCAACGGCAAGCTGCTTGAGCTTCTGTTCGCATTCGTAAGACATCACACCGGCTACGGTAAATGCTTCAACTTTGAAATTAGTCAGAGCAACTCTGTCAACATCGGTATAATTAATTTTGAATAACTCAGGTGTATCGGCGAGTCGCAGGATTTCTTTCTTGTTGAGAAGGACAACAGAGGCAATCCCTTTGCGGTATCCCTTGTCAATTCCTTTTGAAAGTGTATCTGCAATGGTATTGTAGATGTATAAGTTCAACCTTAATACCTTCTCTCCCTTCTCTGCCCTGTCACGATCATCGGGGCTCTGTCTTCTTCCTCAACGCACAGCACGCGCGTGTTCCAGAGCGCATAATCGCCTGCATCAGAAAGGTGCGAGAGATCCTTCTTCGATTTGTCAATATGGAAACCTTCCATGTTAGAGCTTGTTCTCTTCCATCCCACCAGCTCTCTGTCTCTGATGCTCCATTTGCAATTATCTGAAATGAAGAATTTCTTCTGCTCAAAGAGTTTGTTGGTATAGTTTACTCTGTCTCTCACCGGAGGATTCTCATTCGGCACGGCAAGCGTGAAGCTGATGCCTGAGCGAAGAAACCAGTCCTTGATAATCATGTAGTCAGACTTGCCGAAGCTCGCAGACTTCTTGGATCTTCCCGATGCATCACCGGTGATGATCAGGCTCAGGTTGTCAAGATTGTATTTGCTCTTCAAGTTGGTTATGATGCTGTCGCAAAGCTCGTCTGTATTGGATGAATGGATCAGGTATTCATCAGTCTGATAGCGGTTGCCTGTCTTGCGGTCAAGATATACTTCTACTGCCGTCATCGGGTCAACGTTGAAATCGAAACTGATGATTAATTCAATGACCTGCTTTGGCTTATGATTAACATCATGCGCAATAACGTTCTTCGTCCGTTCAAATCCGTAATATACCTTGCCTTGCGAGAGCGACATGTACTTGCCCATCATATATACTTCCTTGGTCTTCGCGTCAAATGTATTCTCAAGGGATTTCAGATAACCGCTGGACAGATATTTATTCTCGTAAGTAGGAACAGTAATAGTGAACAGGTCTTTGTCATTGTGATCCTGCTCAAAGAATTCAAATCCCCACTCCATATTCTCCGGCTCCGGAGTTCCTGCCCAGAAAATCTCCTGTCTGACTGCCTGGCTTGAACTTGCTCTTGCAATCAGGTTCTCATAAGTTTCCTTGCGCTGGCTGAACGGCTCATCAAGACCGACAGCTGCAACGGTAATACCTTTGAAGAACTTCTGTCCGATCAGGATTATTCTGCCTGTGTTTTCCTCGCCTGATCCAAACGTCAATCTGAAATCACCGCCGTCCTTTATGAAGTTGTATTCAATATCATTATCCCTGCACAGCTCTTTGAGTACCGGCAACCCGGCAGCAATGGCAGAGTCTTCGGTCGGGTAAGATAGTATCACAGGTATTGGGCGATTGACGTATGCGAGCAGAATTGCTTCGGCGCAGAAGGCATAAGTCTTACCGGCTCGGTATCCGCCTTTAATTCCTTTGTGCCTTTGCTTGGCAAGATGAAATGCAGTTTGCTTTTCCTGCGGCTTATAGTTTGGAAGTATGATGCTGAGTTCGTCTAATCTTGACAAGGCTTTCTTCTTGCCGAATCTTGATTCAAGATTCAGACGCTTCTCTTCCATCAATGCCTGCTGCAGAAGATTGGTTCGGATCATTTTGCTGATTGTTTGATCAGTGAGATTACTTCCTGCCTTGATAAGCCCGGCTTAAGCGCCGAGCAGATCCTGTACACAATTTCAAAATCGGCGCCAAGATCATGATCTTCCTGAATGGAATTATACATGCGGGTGATTGATTCAAGCGAGCGCAGATCAGCTGAAGCTTCAGCGAGTTTAATGTTGTGCTCCAGGAGCTGGAATATCTTTCTTCTGAAAAGCTCATTCTTGTCAATAGGAAGCTTGTTCTCACCGGTAACTTCAAGCTGTCTGTTGTATGCATTTGTCAATATCAGAATAATATCGGACAGGTCTTCCTTGTTCACGGTAAATGAGAGTTTATCCGACTTCAATTTTATCCCGGCATCAGGAGCCATGAGATTGTAACCGCAGATGTTCTCAAGTAACGTCTTGACATCTCCGCCAAAACTGGAAGTCTTCACTTCCACAGGTTTTGTTCTGCTGGCTACCCTGGTGGAGATGTGCTTGCCTGTCATCTTCTCTGCTACTTTCACAGCTTCCTGTTTGGTCTTGCCGGCAAGCCGTACTTCGGTTACTATCTTCTGTGCTTTCGGCGTCATGCGGCTTCTTAATTTTCCCCTGTCCAATCTTACTTTCCTGAGTCCCCGTTTTGATTTCTTCATATCGCGGTAAATGGTTTTGTCGGAGACGTTATGCTCTTTTTCAATGGTGTTCATAAATGCGAGATATGCTTCGCG
>CALEVL010000355.1 GCA_937924675.1 uncultured Ignavibacteria bacterium
GCAAAGAAAAGTCGCCCGCTGCCGTATAATTGCCTAAAAATCGCTCGCAATGGCTGCAAGAATTTAACTCCTCGCCCGACAAAAGAGCATGTCGGGCTTCGTCAAACAGAAATTCTTGCTACGCCATTGCTCACAATTTTTTTAACGGCAATTATACGAAGGCGGGTTGTTTTTCCGAATCGAATTTTTTCTAACATTACCGCTTGATTTCGAAAGAATTTTCGAAATGCAAAAACGTTTTGGACCGCAATGAATTGATTCCAAAAATTCCATGCGCATTTGAGTTTTAATTTTCTAAGCTTTTACAGATTTTCTCAAAAATTTTCTTAATGAGCCGGAAACCAGCCAAAGATAAAGATACTGACCTGATATCGCTTACACGAAAAGCAGTTTCAAAATTAATTCACTTCGAAGAAAACCTGCCCTTTGAAGTTCTTGGTCCCAGATTTCTTGATGACAAAGATACTCTGATAATAAATGTATTCCTTCCGTTTGCTGAAAAGGCATTTATAAGGCTGAAAGACTCGCGCAAGAAAGTAGAAATGGAGCGCATCAATAAAGAAGGAGTCTTTCAGCTTAGAATTCCGCGAGTTAAATCTATTCCATCATACAAGGTGATCTGGTTCAATGCCGAACATGAGACGATTGAAAGAGATGATCCTTATTTGTTCAAGCCGGAACTTGGAGATATAGATCTTCATCTGCTTGGTGAAGGCAATCACTTCAAGAGTTATGAGAAACTTGGCTCGAGAGTAACATCAATAAGAGGAGTAAAAGGAGTTAACTTCATACTATGGGCACCTAATGCAAAGAGTATCAGCATTGTTGGAGAATTTAACAATTGGAAAGAAGGCTCTCATCCTATGACAATGCTTGGAAAATCAGGGTATTGGGGCTTGTTCATTCCGGGGCTTGGTAAAGGTTCAATTTATAAATATGCAGTTAAGACTAAAACAAATGCAATATATCTCAAAGCCGATCCTTATGCATTTCATTCTGAACTTCGTCCGAACACTGCTTCTGTTGTAGAAACTCTAAAGGGATATAAGTGGAGAGATAAAGATTGGATGAAAGAAAGGAAGAAATCGAAGAAAGGAAAACTCATCCTTGGAAGAAAGCCGATCTCAATTTATGAAGTCCATCTCGGCTCCTGGGAAAAAGATTATGACAATGAGGAATTCAGGAATGACTGGGGATACCTCAATTACAGACAGCTTGCTCATAAGATCGTGAGTTATGTGAAAGAGATGAACTATACTCACATCGAGCTTCTTCCGATTGCAGAACATCCGCTTGATATTTCATGGGGATATCAGGTTACTAATTATTTTGCTCCAACAAGCCGCTACGGAACTCCTGAAGATTTTATGTACTTCGTTGACTATTGTCACATAAATGGAATAGGTGTTATTCTCGACTGGGTGCCTTCACATTTCCCGACAGATGTGCATGGTCTCGGAGAATTTGACGGAAAAAGGATCTACGAGTATGCAAATCTAAGGAAAGGATTTCACAAAGACTGGGGAACATACGTCTTTGATTACGGAAGAAATGAAGTGATAAACTTTCTGATTTCCAACGCGCTTTTCTGGATGGAGAAATATCATATTGACGGACTGAGAGTTGATGCGGTTGCTTCTATGTTGTATCTCGATTATTCACGAGACCCCGGTGAATGGGAACCGAACATATACGGAAGCAATGAAAATCTCGAAGCTATTG
>CALEVL010000356.1 GCA_937924675.1 uncultured Ignavibacteria bacterium
AGTTGCATCACTTATAGACAAGGCACAGAAGCCAGGCGAGTATTCCGTAACATTCAACGGATCTGCGCTCAGCAGCGGAGTATACTTTTACTCATTGGTTGTAAACGGCAGTTTAATTGAAACGAAGCAATTGATACTGGTGAAATGAAATACGGTTCTTGCTGATTGAATCTCCTGCAAAGAGCGTCAGAGTCGTGGAAGAACACCACAGACTCTGACGCGGGCTTTGAAAATATTTGCATTCAACTGATGCGGAAATTTCTCAACTTCTAAACCGCCTACTTAATGCACGTCATTTTCAATACATCAACCACAGCTTCATCAGCAGATAGAACACTGAAGTAAACACCACTCGGGATTCCTTCGGAGCTGAATACAACTTCATGATCACCACTGCTCTGAGTTTCATTCATAAGAGTACTCATAAGCTTGCCGCTAATATCATAAATGTTCAGCGTAATGAGTTTACCATTTCCTGTGAATAATCGTGGAACACTGTACCTGATTACAGTATTTGGATTGAACGGATTCGGAAAGTTCTGATGAAGTCTATAGTTGCCGGAGAGAATTTCAGCATGTGAAACTACACTTGTCATCAATGAATATTTCATCACCATCAGGTTGTTTCCGTTAACTCCGCTGTTAAAACTTCCGCTTATTATAACACCGGAAGACTTATTATGAGTTACGGTATTTGCCGCGTCAATTCCGTTAGAGGGGGAATTATATCTCAACAGCCAGGTTTGCTCTCCGTCTGTATCATATCTTATCACCACTACATCATCGCTGACTGTGGAGCTTCCGCTCAATCCTGCAACAAATACATTTCCTAAATCATCACTGCAGATTGATCTAGGCTCATCAAAACTGTTATTGCCGATTCCGTTATATCTCTTTACCCATTGCTCAGTTCCCGCAGAAGAATATTTTACAACGGCAAAGTCATACGAAGTATTTTGTCCGATACTTGAACCCGCAACAAAAATATTTCCATCAATATCTGAACAGATTGCTTTGGGTTCATCGAATGCAGAGTTGGAAGGACCCGTGTACCTTGCAAGCCACAGAAGTTCTCCGGATGGAGAATATTTTAATGTAGCAAAATCCAGTCCGGTGCCTGTACCAACGCTTGACCCGGTGACAGCCACATTTCCTGAATCATCTGCAGCAACGAATGTGAAATTGTCATTCCCATTTGCAGGACCGTTGTATCTCCTTACCCAAAGTTCATTCCCGTTGATGTCATACTTGATAGTGACAAAGTCGTTTATCGTTCCTGCTCCCAGACTGCTTCCGGTTACGATAATGTTTCCTGCCCTGTCTGCTGACATGCTTGAAGCGAGGTCATTGCCGTTGACCGGTCCGTTGTAAGTTCTTGACCAGAGAAGAGCTCCCGATGGACTGAATTTAGCGGTCAAGAAATCGAAAAAAGAAATTGAGTCAGACACGGTTCCAAGAACAAATATATTTCCGGAATCATCTGCATGAACATCTGCTCCACGGTCATCGCTACTCCGGTTGCCGTTTATACTTCGTTCCCAAATCAGGTTGCCGGAACTGTTGTACTTAAGAGTTGTAATGTCCCTTCCTGTTCCTTGTCCTGTGCTTTCGCCTGAAACTATCACATTGCCTGTATTATCAACACATAGTGCATGAGGTATATCTGCATTGTTACCCGATCCGTTGTATCTTACCTCCCAAATGAAATTTCCTGCCGGAGAATACTTTGACAGGTATATATCAAGTCCCGAACCCACGCCCAAGCTGGAGCCGGTCACATAAACATTCCCTTTGTCATCAGTGCAGTGATCTGCTGCCTCATCATTTCCATTTCCGGGTCCATTGTATTCCCTTATCCACTCCTGGCTGAACTGTGAGAAGGAATCAACTGATGAAGTGAATAGAATGATAAACATGAGTTTCAGAATCAACAATAGTCGCATCATGAAAATGTTTTTATGTAAAATATGCATGTGATATTGTTTCAGCAAATCCAAAATCGCTCTATGCGTAGGATTCCTGAACATTGCACCGAAGTATTCTGGAGATGGATCAATCAGCTTGAACTCAACTCAATATCAACAATTGAACATACTGCAAAAGGAAAAATAGAGCACTTAAAATATGTGAATAGAGATAATCAATATTCAGACATAAATTTGAAAACCTAATATAAGATTTGTTTCAGACGAACTAATGTTTATGATTACTTTGTTGAGTATAATTTCAATGTGTCAAAAAAACAACTCTACTTCAGCGGTGGAACAATGGGACGAGGCAAGTACACATTGAAAAACAGAATTCGACTTCTCCGTTTTAGAAATTTCAGGCGGCTTAAAAGAAGAACCGGAATAACTGAAATTACAGATGACTAATTATAAGTGGGAAAATACACTTTGCTTCTTATGAAGTTCTCTATACTCTCAGGACGTTCGATTCCTGCATGACCGTTGTAAAAAATATACTCTGCTATTTTTATGGCAACATTAATTGATACTTTACGAATCTCGGAAATCGGCGGATAGATCAAACCGGATTTCAGCATATCCTCAGAAACCTGACCGGCAAGAGCTTCAGCAGCGCAGATAAACATTTCATCAGTTACACGCTTCACTTCCGTGGCATATACTGCCAAACCCATTGCGGGAAAAATAAAAACATTATTACCCTGACCCGGAATAAACTTTCTCCCGTTTAGTTCAACAGGTTGAAACGGACTACCGCTGGCAAATATTGCTTTGCCGCCACTCCATTTATAAGCATCTTCTGCAGAACACTCTGAATGTGTTGTAGGATTTGAAAACGGAAAGATTATTGGAAATTCATTTATCTCCGACATTGCATCGATCACATCTTTGCCAAATGCTCCGCCAATTGCACTGACACCTATGATAGCTGTAGGCTGTAACTGCTTGACAGCTTTGGTGAAGTCAGAAATTGGCTCGTGGTCATGTGCAAAAACCTTTTTGTAGTCTTCCAGGTCTGTGCGTGAATCAACAAGTAAACCTTTTGAATTGAACATCCAAATATGACTCAAAGCTTCTTCGGAACTTAGTCCGTTGTTCTGCAATATCTTCACAAGCAATCCAGCTATTCCGGTTCCTGCTGAACCTGCACCAAAGAAAAGGAACTTCTGCTCTGTAATTGGTTTCCCGGTTAACCGGCAAGCCGAAATCAATCCCGCTGTAGCAACACCTGCAGTACCTTGTATATCATCATTAAATGTACAGATCTTTTCTCTGTATTTATCAAGTATCATAACTGCATTTGGTCCTGCAAAGTCTTCCCATTGGATACAAATTTTTGGAAACACATTTGTAATAGCACTTACAAACTTTTCTATGAACTCATCATATTCTTTTCCCTTAACCCGGTGAATCTTAAGTCCGGGATATAAAGGATCATTCAGCAGAGTCTCGTTGTTTGTTCCCGCATCAAGCACAATAGGAAGTGTATGATCAGGATCAATTCCGGCGCATGCGGTGTACAGTGCAAGTTTACCGATTGGAATACCCATACCGCTAATTCCTAAATCACCAAGTCCGAGAATCCTTCCGCCATCAGTTACAACAGTGAAGCGCACATCTTTTGCAATCCAGTTACTTAATATTTCCCGTATATTATCTTTGTCTTTTATTGAAATATACAAACCCCTCGGTCTGCGGAATATCTGTCCGAATTTCTGGCAAGCTTCGCCTACGGTAGGAGTGTATATTATCGGGAAATATTTTACGGGGTTATCCATAATGGCCCTGAAGAAAAGAGTCTGATTATTATCAAGCAGTTGAATCAGGTAAACATATTTGTTGATATTATCATTGAAGTGGTCAACCTGCTCATTCACTCTTACTATTTGCTGTTCAATGTTTTCCACTTGATAAGGAAGCAGTCCGTGGAGTCCGAACATATCTCTTTCTTTATCTGTAAAACCTGTTCCTTTGTTCAGGCGCGGGTCGTGAAGTATTTCATACCCGCTTTTCGTATATCTTGGTTTCATATAAGTACAATTTAGACTTTATGATTTGATGATTCGCCTGATTAGTACGTGCTAATAATTGATTCTACATCATTGCCCAAACAAAAAAAAGACAGCCTCATCAGCTGTCTTTTGTATTTTGGTTCTTAGCGGAATCGACGAGACTCGAACTCGCGACCTCCTGAGTGACAGTCAGGCGTTCTAACCAACTGAACTACGACTCCGTTTTTTAACAAGGCAATTTAATGAATTGTACTGTTTTATTCAATCCAAACTTCGCCTAAAAACTTAGAATGTTCTATTGTGATAAGCAATACTCGAACCAACCCAGCTCTGATTCTTGTTGAAGTCAACTCCCATCATCTTTCCCTTGCTTAATCTCACGAGATTGTTTAGCAATTTGGGCTTGTCATCCCATGCATACAGTAATCGTATCTCAGCCTTTGCAGGAATATCCGGCGTCTCTATTATCGGCTCGTAAACTACCTTCTTCTGCAGTATGTAATTTTCCCTGTCCTTTATTGATTCAAGCACTTTGCGGTCTATATCAAACATGACTCCGACTCCGGCAAAGGAGAATAACGGCTTTAAGACATAGTTCTCAAGATCATCAGGAAATTTTTCAAAGTCGCTCAAGAATCGTGTCTCCGGAACGTATTTGCTCTTGTAAAACGGCATAGAATATTTACTCAGTCTGTAAAACCAATTCGGATGTGCGATCCATTTCACGTCAAGATCATCCTGAAAACTAAAGTTGTATTTTACATCACTTCTTCTCTCAAGCTCATCATTGATGACACGGTTGTAAATTCTTTCAACAGGGATTTCTTTGCCGTCTCTCTTATAGAAGAGTTTTCTGCCTCTCTTAATTACTTCTGTAATGCAGACCGGCTTGACTCCTATATATTTCTCTGTCGCAAGAAAATCTATGTATGTTTTCTGCTTCTCGGGCTCGATGTCCATCAGGATAACATTCTCCGGATCTGAATCTCCAACAATAGCCTTTCTTACTTCTTGAACATATTCCTCATGATTATTTACATAGAAATAACTCTTGCCCCGTTCAGGTACGAAAAAGAATTTTCTCATAGCTTCATTCAGCAGTTCCTGATAACAGTACAATGACGCAAATCCCTGAAGCTCTATCAATTGCGGATGAAGATTGCCGTCTTCACCTTTGCAGA